>CAZDUL010000122.1:0-15036 GCA_964508635.1 uncultured Allobosea sp.
GCAGCCGCATGCGGCTGTCGCATCGGCGAGCGGATTTGGCATGGGCGTCGCGGTGCGATACCACGTCGATCGCCGCCAACGATCCCGGGAGCGAAAGCGATGACCTCTGTCGTGAACGCCATCGTGCCGATCTCGGTGGGCGCTGTGGCCATCGTGCTGATGCTGGGCCTCGCGAACATGCTGCGCGGCGGTTCAGCCAGCCGTTCGCAGAACCTGATGCGCCTGCGGGTGATCCTGCAATTCGTGGCGATCGTCATCATCATGGCGGTGATCTGGTGGCGCGGGGCGTGATCGGCCCTACATCACGGGCGGGCAGCGGGCCGCGACATGAGCTTGCAAGAACCCCGCATCGCCCGACGCCACCACCCTTGCCGCATCGAGTCTCCGCATGGTCGTCCTCAATCGCATCTACACCCGCACCGGCGATGCCGGAACCACGGCGCTGGCCACAGGCGAACGACGCCACAAGCACGACCTGCGCATCTGCGCCTACGGCACTGTCGACGAGACGAACGCCACGATCGGGCTGGCACGGCTCCACACCGCGGTCGAGCACCCGGACCTCGACGCCATGCTGGCCCGCATCCAGAACGACCTGTTCGATCTGGGCGCGGAGCTGGCCACGCCCGAAACCGGGGAGAAGCTGGCCTGGGAGCCCTTGCGCATCGTCGAGGCGCAGGTCGCCCGCATCGAGAACGACATCGACGCGCTTAACGCCGGGCTGTCGCCGCTGCGCTCCTTCGTGCTGCCCGGCGGCACGGCGGGCGCGGCCCACCTGCATCTCGCCCGCACCGTGGCCCGCCGGGCCGAGCGGCTCATGGTCGAGCTGTCGCTCGCCCCGGGCGAGAAGGTTGGGGAGCCTGCGCTGAAGTTCATGAACCGGCTGTCGGATTTCCTCTTCGTGGCCTCGCGCGTCCTCAACGCGCGCGCTGCCGGCGATGTGCTCTGGGTGCCGGGCGCGAACCGCTGAGAGAGGGAAGCGGGGGATCGGTCGCCCATGTTCATTCCCCTGCATGACGGCGCCCCGATGCGGCGCATCGCTGCGCCGCTGGTCAGCTGGGCACTGATGATCGCGTGCGTGGTGGCATTCGCGGCTTCGCAGGCCGGTGTGCTTCCGCCGGTCGAGCCGTATCTGGCGGCCGGCTTCGGCATCATTCCCAAGGTGCTGTTCGGCGAGGCCTACCTGCCGGCTGGTCTGCCGCAGGCGCCGGCCTGGGCCACGCCGCTGACCAGCCTCTTCCTGCACGCCGGCTGGGCGCACCTCATCGGAAACATGCTGTTTCTCTGGGTGTTTGCCGACAATGTCGAGGATGAGTTCGGCCATGTCCGCTTCCTGCTGTTCTACCTCCTGTGCGGGGTCATCGCGGCGCTCTCTCATGCCGTTGCGAACCCGGCCTCCGGCCAGCCGCTGATCGGGGCTTCGGGAGCGATCTCGGGCGTGATCGGGGCTTATGTCCTGCTCAACCCGCATGTGCGCATCTGGGGGCTGGTGCTGAAATACGTCCCGGTCATGGTGCCGGCATGGGTCGCCATCGGCGGTTGGGCCGGTTTCCAGCTGGCGCAAGCCCTCCTCGGCCCGGATGCGATGGTGGCCTGGTTCGCCCATCTCGGCGGGTTGGCGGCGGGACTTGCGCTCACGCCGCTGTTCGTGCCGCGCGAGGTCTCGCTCGTCGATCGATGGCGCGCGCGGGCTCCGTCGGGACCGCTGCCCTGAGCGAACCGGAAAGCCCTCGGTCGAAAGCGGGGCTTCGCCATGGTTTTTTTGCGACGCGTCATCCCGTTGACAATCGTCTTTCGGACATTACGGTCGCTGCTCCGATCGTGGCCAGGCGCTTTGTGGAATTGCCGGTTTTCCGGGCACTTCCGGCGGCTGGATGCGACGCCGATGTCCGTTCCATGAAGATTTGCATGTCATGAAGATCCTCGTCCCCGTGAAGCGGGTGGTCGACTACAACGTGAAGATCCGCGTCAAGGGCGACGGGTCTGGCGTCGAGCTCGCCAACGTCAAGATGAGCATGAACCCCTTTGACGAAATCGCGGTCGAGGAGGCGCTCAGGCTCCGGGAAGCGGGCAAGGCGAGCGAGATCGTGGCCGTATCGATCGGCCCGCAGGGCGCGGCCGAGACGATCCGCACGGCGCTCGCCATGGGCGCCGATCGCGGCATCCATGTGAAGACCGACGAGACGGTCGAGCCGCTTGCGGTCGCCAAGATCCTCAAGGCCGTGATCGGAACGGAGGCGCCGGGCCTCGTGATCATGGGCAAGCAGGCCATCGACGACGACATGAACGCCACCGGACAGATGCTGGCGGCGCTCCTGGGCTGGCCGCAGGGCACCTTCGCATCGAAGGTCGTGCTCGGCGACGGCACGGTCGATGTGACCCGCGAGGTCGATGGCGGTCTTCAGACCGTCTCGCTCAAGTTGCCGGCGATCGTCACCACGGATCTGCGCCTCAACGAGCCGCGCTATGCGTCGCTGCCCAACATCATGAAGGCGAAGAAGAAACCCATCGACGAGACCACGCCGCAGGCGCTGGGCGTCGATGTCACGCCGCGCCTCAAGGTTCTGAACACGGCCGAACCGCCGAAGCGCGCCGGCGGGATCAAGGTGGCAACCCCTGCAGCCCTCGTCGAAAACCTCCGCGCCGCGGGTGTCCTGTGATGACTACCCTCCTCATTGCCGAACACGACAACGCCACCATCAAGGACGCCACCGCCAAGGCGCTGACAGCGGCGGCCGCGCTCGGCGGCCCTGTCCATGTGCTGGTCGCCGGCTCCGGCTGCCGCGCGGCGGCCGATGCGGCCGCCAGGCTGGCGGGCGTCGAGAAGGTGCTGCTCGCCGACGCTCCGCCCTATGACCACATGCTGGCCGAAGCCACCGCAGCACTGGTCGCAGGTCTGGCTGCCTCCTATGACGCGATCGTCGCGCCCGCGACCGCCAACGGCAAGAATATCGCCCCGCGCGTTGCGGCGCTGATCGACAGCCAGATCGTGTCGGATGTGACGAAGGTCATCGCGCACGACACCTTCGAGCGGCCGATCTATGCCGGCAATGCGATCCAGACGGTGCAGTCCACCGATGCAAAGAAGGTGCTGACGGTTCGCACTGCCTCCTTCAAGGCCGCCGCGATGACCGGCAACGCCCCTGTGGAGCCCGTTGCGGTCACGGCCGTCGATCCGGGCCTGTCGACCTTCAAGGGCGAGGAGGTCGCCAAGTCCGACCGGCCGGAACTGGGCTCCGCGAAGGTCATCGTGTCGGGCGGGCGCGCGCTCGGCTCGGCCGAGAAGTTCAAGGAGTTCATCGAGCCGCTGGCCGACAGGCTCGGCGCCGCGATGGGCGCCTCCCGCGCTGCGGTGGATGCCGGTTACGCGCCAAACGACTGGCAGGTCGGCCAGACCGGCAAGGTCGTGGCGCCGGAGCTCTACATCGCCGTCGGCATTTCCGGCGCGATCCAGCATCTGGCGGGAATGAAGGATTCCAAGGTCATCGTCGCGATCAACAAGGATGAGGAAGCGCCGATCTTCCAGGTTGCGGATTACGGCCTGGTGGGCGACCTGTTCACCCTGCTCCCGGAGATCAACGCCGAACTTGCGAAGATCGGCCGCTAGACGCGCCGGCAGGCCTCGCGCTGCCGGACTTGACTGTCCGAAGAAGTGGAAACGCACGCTCCATGAGCCAGAACATCAACACCATCGGCATCGTCGGCGCCGGCCAGATGGGCAACGGCATCGCCCATGTCTGCGCGGTCGCGGGGCTGCAGGTGCGACTGCATGACCTGAGCGAGGACCGGATCAATGCAGCGCTGGCGACGATCAACGGCAACATGGCGCGTCAGGTTTCGCGCGGCGCCCTCACCGAGGATGACCGCCAGCAGGCGCTGAGGCGGATCACGCCCGCGTCCAGCTACGACGACCTTGCCAGCTGTGATCTCGTGATCGAAGCCGCGACCGAAAACGAGGAGATCAAGCGCAAGATCTTTGTCGAACTTTCGCGCGTGCTGCCGCCGGAGACCCTGCTCGCCACCAACACCTCGTCGATCTCGATCACGCGGCTGGCTGCGGCAACCAACCGGCCGGAGAAGTTCATCGGCATCCACTTCATGAACCCGGTGCCTGTGATGCAGCTCGTCGAGCTGATCCGCGGAATTGCCACAGAGGACACCACCTTCGAGACGGCGCGCAGCTTCATCACGCGACTCGGCAAGACGGTGACGGTGTCGGAGGATTTCCCGGCCTTCATCGTCAACCGCATCCTGCTGCCGATGATCAACGAGGCGGTCTACACGCTCTACGAAGGCGTCGGTTCGGTCGAATCGATCGACACCGCCATGCGGCTCGGCGCCAACCACCCGATGGGGCCCCTGCAACTGGCGGATTTCATCGGCCTCGACACCTGCCTGTCGGTGATGCAGGTGCTGCATGACGGGCTTGCCGACTCCAAGTACCGTCCCTGCCCGCTGCTGGTCAAATATGTCGAGGCCGGATGGCTCGGCCGCAAGACCAAGCGCGGTTTCTACGACTACCGAGGCGAAAAGCCCATCCCCACCCGGTGAATCGCCCGGATGCGCCGCGACCTTGTGACGATCTGCGGCGCACTTCACACCGGTGTCATCTTCAGCCTACATTCCATCGGCGGGCGGTGTCCCAGTGATTCCGCGCGAACGAGGTGGAGAAGCGTGCCTTGACGGTGCACGTTCAACCGGTGGTTTCGCCGGACGCCTGTCCGGCCCTGGTGCTCAACGCCGACTTTCGTCCGTTGAGCTATTATCCCCTCTCGCTCTGGAGCTGGCAGGATGCGCTGAAGGCGGTCTTCATGGATCGCGTCACCATTCTGTGCGAGTATGACCGTGTGGTGCGCTCGCCGAGCTTCGCGGTCAGGCTTCCGTCCGTGGTCTGCCTCAAGACCTATGTGAAGCCGACACGGCATCCGGCCTTCACCCGCTTCAACGTCTTCCTGCGCGATCGCTTCAGCTGCCAGTATTGCGGCGCGCGCGAGGAGCTGACCTTCGATCATGTCATCCCCCGCTCGAAGGGCGGGTTGACCACATGGGAGAATGTCGTGGCAGCCTGCTCGCCCTGCAACTTGCGCAAGGGGGACAAGATGCCGGCCGAAGCGGCGATGCACCCGCTGCAGAAACCCTACGCGCCGACCGTCAACGATCTCCACAGGGCCGGCAAGCTGTTCCCGCCGAACTACCTGCACGAAAGCTGGCTGGACTACCTCTACTGGGACACCGAACTCGAGCCGTGATGCGCGGTCGAGCGGCCCTGCTGCGAGGCGAGCCAGGCGAATACCGCGAGTCCCAGCGACGCGATCGCGTTGTAGCCTGCAAGCGACAGCCCCAGCCAGCGCCATGGCGCCTCCGCGCAATTGACGACCCTCACGCCTTGCAGCTGCGCCAGGAAATCGGCGGTGCTTGCGGCGCGGAGCCCCGGCGCGGCGGCGCAATCGGCAGGGCCTGGCCACCATTGCCATTCGACCCCGGCGTGATAGGCACCCATGACAGCCGAGACGAGGAACAGCATCGCAAGCACAACCAGCCCGGCCGCGAGCACCCGCGGCTTCATCGCAGGGAGGGCCATCGCCGCACCGAGACTGACGATCCCGGCGAGAAGCGCCGCATAATGCGGCCAGCGCTGCTGCAGGCACAGCTTGCAGGGCTCGAGACCGACCACGAGCTGGAACCACCACGCCCCACCGAGCAGGCCCGCCGAAGCCAGCGTCAACAGCACGATCGCGCGCCGGGGCTGCATCAGCGGCGCGATCAGCGGCGACTGGCGTGGCGACGCGGCGGATGGCGTTGTCATGCGCGTTGTTTAGTCTGCCCCGCAGCAAGGGCAAGGCATGTTGCATCCGCTGCTCTGTGCGCCCCTCGACCATCAACCGCCGAACGCTGGCGTTGACGCAGGCGCTCCCCTGCCGCTAAACCGCGCATGCGTGCCCCTATGGCGGAACTGGTAGACGCGTCCGACTCAAAATCGGATTCCGCAAGGAGTGCTGGTTCGATTCCGGCTAGGGGCACCATTCCCATAGCCAAGCGCTTGATTTTTCAGGCTTTACTTAAGGTTTGCATCCCGGGTTTGCAAACTCGGTGTTCACGAGGCGTTCCATTCCGCGTCTGATGCGTGCGCGCGCGGTCAAACGCCTGCGTGGTTTGTTGAAATCTCCAACAGGCTGGGGCGGCTGCGTGAGCGCCGCGCGACGGACTCAGATCGCCCAGGCCGCCTGCCGGTAGGCCGAATCCCAGAACATCCACTCCAGCCGCGTCGACTGGCGGAACACGTGGCGCATTCGCTCGCGCGTGCCGGGATTGGCCGCGCCGGCCAGCTCATCGGTCAAGGCGATCATGCGGCTGACCGCCTCGTCGAAGGCATCGCCGGAGTAGGTGTCGATCCAGGCCTGATACGCATTGGCGTCAGCGGCGCGGCCGGCAATGTCGCGCCCCACCTCCCGGTAGATCCAGAAGCATGGCAGAAGCGCCGTGACCGCAACGGGAAACGGTTCGAGCGCGGCCGTCGCGACGAGAAAGTTCACATAGTGCGAACAGACCGGGGTGGGTTCGGTCGCTGCGAAGACCTCCGGCGCGATGCCGAAGGCGGCCATGTAGCTGTCGTGCAGGCTGCGCTCGACCGCGATGGCGCCCGAGGCGGAAGCCGACAGCATCGCAACCTGCTCCGGTGTGTCCGCCTTCGCGGCGACGAGCGCCAGCGCCCGCGCGAAGCCGGTGAGATAGTGGGCGTCCTGCACGATGTAGTGGCGGAACGCCTCGGCTGCGAGCGTGCCCGCCGCCAGTTCGGCATTGAAGGGCATCGTATGGATCGCCTCGCGCAGGTCCGCCACATCGGCCCACAGGCGCGCGGTGAAGGCGGCTTCGGTCGCCGCGTCTGCGGCGGTGGCGGGCGGGTCGATAGCCGTCATGCTCAGTCTCCTGGGTTGTGGATGGCGGATCGGTCAGGGGTCAGAACCGGCCCATCCGCTCCCACGCGCGTGCGGCGTCGGTCGCGAAGGCGCGGTGACTGTCGACGATGCGGGCCGAAAGCGCGTCGCGGGCGCGGATCTCGTCCAGCAGCGCGGTCGTGATTGTCTGCGCCCGCGCCAGCAGATCGTCCGGCAGGCGCATCAGCCGCACCCCCTCGCCGACCAGACGCCGCAGCATGATTCCGTTCGCCCGCGCGGCTTCCGCCAGCCCCTGATCGTGCTCCGCGCGCGCCGCAGCCGCCACGATGGCACGCAGGGGCTGCGACAACGACTCCCACGCGGCAAGGCCGATGACGAGTTCGCTTGGCCCGTTGGGTTTGTTGAAGCCGGGATAGGCCAGATGCGGCGCGATGCGCTGCAGACCGAGCGCCGCATCATTGGCCGGTGCGAGGAACTCCGCCGCGTCGATCGCGCCCCGCTCCAGCGCCGCATAGGTGTCGCCCGGCGCGAGCGTCAGCGGCGTGGCGCCGAGCCGCCGGTAGACCTCCGCGCCAAGACCTGCGACGCGGATGCGCAGGCCCGCGATGACATCGGCGCTGGCCAATGGCGCGCGGAACCAGCCTGCGGTGGATGGCCCGGTATTGCCCGCCAGCATCGGCCTGAGCTTGAGCGGCGCGTAGAGCTCCTCCCACAGCGCCTGCCCCTCGGCGTCGAGCCAGCCGGCATGCGCCGCAGGGCCCGGACCGAAAGGCACGGTGGTGAAGATCGGCGCGGCCGGCAGCTTGCCCGCCCAGAACAGGGCGGCGGTGTGGCCCATCTCCGCAGTGCCGGCCGAGACCGCATCGAGAACGCTGAAGGCGGGCACGATCTCGCCGGCGGCGAACACGTCGATCGTCAGCCCGCCATCCGACATTTCGGCGATGCGCCGCGCGAGCCGCTCGGCGCTGACGCCGGGCCCCGGAAGGCCCCTGCTCCATGAGGTCAGCATCCGCCAGCGGCGCGGCGCGGCGCGAGCCACGGCTGGCGCGCCGATCACACCGAACGCGGACGCCGCCAGCCGCCTTCGCGTGATCGTCATCGCCGCACCGTCGCGGGCTCGAAGCCCGCGTGCGGCCAGAGGGCGTGGAAATGATGCACAGGCCCGGGTCCCGATCCCAGCCGCTGATCCTTCGCCGCCGCGATCGCCTGTGCAAGCCAGTCTTTTGCGAAGCGCACCGCCGCGCGCAGGCCATCGCCGTGGGCGAGCCGGGCCGCGATGGCGGCAGACAGCGTGCATCCCGTGCCATGGATGTTGCGGGTGGCGATGCGCGGCGCGCTCAGGGCGACGACGCCGTCGTCGTCGAGGAGCAGGTCGACAGCCTCATCGCCCCTGCCGTGCCCGCCCTTGACGAGCACGGCCCGCGCCCCGCGCTCGCGCAGCATCGCGGCCTGCCGCTCCATGTCGGCCAGCGTTCCGGCCACCGGCTCGCCGGTGAGATGCGCCGCCTCGGCGAGGTTCGGCGTGACGAGCGCGGCGCGCGCGAACAGCCGCTCCACCACCAAGGCGATCGCATCGGGCCGGATCAGCGGATCACCCGAAGCTGCCACCATGACCGGATCCAGCACCAGCGGGATCGCGCTGCTGCGCCCGAGCACGTCCGCCACCGCAGAGATGATCTCCGCCGAATAGAGCATGCCCGTCTTGATCGCGCGAATGTCGAGATCGCTCAGCACGGCCTCGATCTGGGCCGCCACGAAGTCGGGCGGCGGGGCGTGAACGGCGCTGACGCCGCGCGTGTTCTGGGCGGTGAGTGCCGTGATCGCGCTGGCGCCATGCACGCCCAGCGCCGCGAAGGTCTTGAGATCGGCCTGGATGCCGGCCCCGCCGCCGGAATCGGAGCCCGCGATGGTCAGCGCCGCAACCGGCGTGGCGGTCGCTGCGTTCGCGGTCATTGCATTCATGGGCGCACCTCCATCTTCAGCGCCTCGCGCATCCGCCTGACTGAATGCGCGACAGCCTCGCCGCCGAACACGGCTCCGATCACCGCCACGCCATCGGCCCCGGCTTCCAGCAGCGAGGCCGCATTGTCGGCCGTGATGCCCGCGATCGCGCCGACCGGCAGCGGGCCGAACGCCTGTCGCGCCGCCGCGCGCAGCGCCCTAAAGCCCTCGACGCCTAGCGGGGGATCGGGGTTGTCCTTGTGGCTGGTCGCGAACACGCCGCCGATGCAGGCGTAGTCGATCGGCTGGCCCGCGAGCGCCGCGACTTCCTCGACGGTCTTGACCGTGGCGCCGATGATCGCGGCCGGCCCCATGAGACGGCGCGCATCGGCCGGCGCCATGTCGTCGCGCCCGAGATGGACGCCGTCGGCGCCCGATGCCAGCGCCACGTCGACGCGGTCGTTGATGAGCAGCGGCACGCCTGTTCCGCCAAGCGCCTCCCGTACGGCCCGCGCCTGCGAGACCATCGCGCGCGTCGGCATGTCCTTGGCGCGCAGTTGCAGCAGGGTAACACCCGCCTCGGCCGCCTGGCGCGCCAGCACGGCGAGGTCGCGCCCCCGCGCGATCTGCGGATCGACGATGGCGTAGAGCCTGATCGACAGGGTCATGGCGTGGGCTCCGAAGCAGCCGGCGAATCGACGAGCGACAGCCGGTGAAGCGCATCGATCAGCCCGACGGCGAAGCTTCCCGGCCCCTTCGCGCTGCGCCCTGCCTCCGCCGCCGCGGCCTTCATTGCGGCAAGGCCGGTCATGGCCGCCTCGCGCGCGGTAGCGACAGCCAGGGCTGCCGCGACCAGTGCGGTCGCCGCGCATCCCGAACCGCTGACCAGCCGGCTCATCGGATGGCCCCCGACCACCGTGACCGGTTCGGCTCCAGGCGCCAGCACCACATCCTCCGGCCCCGTCACAGCCACGACAGCGCCGGTGCGCCGGGCCAACTCCACGGCGGCGTCCAGCACGGACGCCACGGGGCTGATCGCATCGATGCCGCCCTGCGGCAGCGCCTCGCCCCGCGCCAGCGCCATGACCTCGTCGGCATTGCCGCGAATGACAGCCGGGCGAAAGGCCAGAAGATCGCGCGCCGTCGCCAGCCGCCAGGGCGAGGCCGCGACGCCCACCGGGTCGAGCGCCCAGGGGATCCGCGCCTCGCGCGCTGCCTCGACCGCGATGCAGATGCCGGCCATGACGGACTCATCCGGCGTGCCGAGATTGACCAAGAGCGCCCGTGAGCCACGGACGAAGGCAGCGACCTCCTCGTCGGCATGGGCCATCGCGGGAGATGCGCCCACGGCGAGGAGCACGTTGGCGACCAAAGGGCTGGCGACACGGTTGACGATGGCATGGATGCGGGGCGAGGCCTGCCTCAGCCGCGACAGAACCGATCGTGCCTGGAGATGCGGCGAGGCCGCCACATGGGCTGTCATCCATCCCTCCGCCGGCATGATCCGGATCAGGTTCAAGAAGGGTTCGGCGCCAACGCCGTCTCAGCCCCGTGATCGGGACACCCCTTGGACATCTGATTGCTTAGCCTGCTGGCGAGGGCCTGCGCAAGCGACGAAATCGTCACAGGCAGACGCGGAAACCGCCCGGGCCGCCGGGTCCATTCGCCGATTGACCTTGACGCAGCGCAGCAAAGGCCTCATGTGACCGTCGTGGCAGCGCGAGCTTGCGCTGCCAGAGCCTGTCATCAGACGCCCCGGCGCGGTCCCGGCAACGGACATGACGCCCGCGATGCAGGCCTGACCGGGCGTGACCGCGAAACACGATGTCCGCCCCGCCGAACGGCCCCTGATGAGCCTTCGGCCAACGAAAGCACTGCCTGACATGACAGCTTCCTTCGCGGAGTTCGGCCTCGCCGCTCCGCTCGCCCGCGCGCTCGACGGCGCCGGCTTCGTCACGCCCACGCCGATCCAGGCGCAGGCGATCCCGCATCTTCTCCAGGGCACGGACCTGCTCGGCCTCGCCCAGACCGGCACCGGCAAGACCGCCGCCTTCGTGCTGCCCATCCTGCAGCGGCTGCGCTCGGCAGGCTCAAGACCGGAAGCGCTCACCGCCCGCGCGCTGATCCTGGCGCCAACGCGCGAACTGGCGATCCAGATCCACGACACGGTGAAGACCCTGTCGAAGGGTCAGCACTTCGCCCATGCCTGCGTGTTCGGCGGCGTCAGCATCAATCCGCAGATCGATGCGCTGAAGCGGGGCCTCGACATCCTCATCGCCACGCCCGGCCGGCTGATGGACCTGATCCAGCAGCGCAAGGTCGACCTGCGCGCCGTCCAGCACTTCGTGCTGGACGAGGCGGACCGGATGCTCGACATGGGCTTCATCCGCGACGTGAAGAAGATCGTGGCGCTCTTGCCGAAGGAGCGGCAGTCCATGCTGTTCTCGGCCACCATGCCCGAGACCATCGGCCAGATCGCCGCGACCCTGCTGCGCAATCCGGTCACGGTCGAGGTTCGACCCGAAGCCGTGCCGATGGACCGCATCGCCCAGCACCTTGTGCATCTGCCGATGGGCGCCAAGCGCGACGCACTGCTCACGGTGCTGTCGGCCCGTGACGTGACCCGCGCGATGGTGTTCGCGCGCACCAAGCATGGCGCCAACCGGCTGACCGATCACCTCACCACCTACGGGCTGAGGGCGGTCGTGATCCACGGCAACAAGAGCCAGGGCGCGCGGCAGAGGGCGCTCGCCGCGTTCAGGAGCGGCGAGGCGACCATCCTTGTCGCCACCGACATCGCCGCGCGCGGCATCGACGTCGCCGATGTCAGCCACGTCGTGAACGCCGAGTTGCCGGACGAGCCGGAGAGCTACGTTCACCGCATCGGCCGAACCGCCCGCGCGGGGCGCGCGGGCATCGCGATCACGCTGTGCGCGCCGGAGGAGACGGACAAGCTCAAGGCGATCGAGCGGCTGATCCGCCGCTCGCTCCCCGTCATGGTGCTGGAGGGCGTCGATCTCGCCAATGCGAAGGGCACCAATCTCTCCGAGGAGCGCCAGCCGCGCGGCGCACGCCCGGGCCCGCGCCCGCAGCGCGGCGCCGCGCGCGGCGGGCGCGGCGATCACGCGCATGCAGATGATGATCGCAAGGTCCGGCCGCGGCAGGAACAGCGGCAGGACATGCGGCGCGCTGAACAGCCCCGCGCTGCGCGCAGCGAAAAACCCCGCGCTGATCGCAATGGTCTGCTCCCTGCCTTCATCGCGCGCAGCGCACGGCGCGGCTGAAGGCGTTCGGCCTGATGGAGTGAGGCCATCTTGGGCGCTCCCCCTCCCCTTCGCTAACCCGTCCTGCTAGACCTCACCGCGACGCAACCCCACGAAAGCACCGACGCGCCCCTGCCATGGCCGAGCCCCTCACGATCCCGCCCGGAACCTTCCTGATCGGCAAGAGCCACAAGCCCGAGCTGATGACGCTGAAGCTGTCCAACCGCCACGGACTGGTGACCGGCGCCACCGGCACCGGCAAGACGGTGACGCTGCAGGTGATGGCGGAAGGCTTCGCCCGGGCGGGCGTTCCGGTCTTCGCAGCCGACATCAAGGGCGATCTCTCCGGCATCGCCGCGCCGGGCGACGCCAAGCCGCCCTTCGTCAAGCGGGCGCAGGAGCTCGGGCTCGCCTACGAGCCCGAGATGTTCACCACCGTGTTCTGGGATCTGTTCGGGGAACAGGGCCACCCGATCCGCGCCACGGTCTCGGAGATGGGCCCGCTGCTGCTGTCGCGCCTGCTCGATCTCAACGACACGCAGGAGGGCGTGCTCAACATCGCCTTCCGCATCGCCGACGAACAGGGCCTGCTTCTGCTGGACCTGAAGGATCTGCGTGCGATCCTCACCCATATCGCCGAAAATGCCCGCGACCTGACCATCCAGTATGGCAACATCTCGCCGCAGACCATCGGCTCGATCCAGCGGCAACTCCTGGTTCTGGAGAACCAGAAAGGCGAGGTCTTCTTCGGCGAGCCAGCGCTCGACATCCATGACCTGATGCGCACGGATGCCGAGGGGCGCGGCATCGTCAACATCCTCGCTGCCGACAAGCTGATGGCGAACCCGCGGCTCTACTCCACATTCCTGCTCTGGCTGCTGTCGGAGCTGTTCGAGGAGCTGCCGGAGGTCGGGGATCTCGACAAGCCGAAGCTGGTGTTCTTCTTCGACGAGGCGCACCTGCTGTTCAACGGCGCGCCGAAGGTGCTGGTCGAGGCGGTGGAGACCGTCGTGCGGCTGATCCGCTCCAAGGGGGTGGGCGTCTATTTCGTCACGCAGAACCCGCTCGATGTGCCCGATACCGTTCTGGCGCAGCTCGGCAACCGCGTGCAGCACGCGCTGCGCGCCTTCACCCCACGCGACCAGAAGGCGGTGAAGGCGGCGGCCGAGACCTTCCGCCAGAACCCGAAGTTCCGCACCGAGGAAGCGATCACGCAGCTTGCGGTGGGCGAGGCGCTCGTCCCGACGCTGGCGGGCCGCGGCGTGCCCTCGATCGTCGAGCGTGCGCTGATCGCCCCGCCGATGGCGCAGGTCGGTCCGATCAGCGAGGCCGGGCGCCGTCAGGCCATGGCGGCCTCCGGCCTGCGTGGCAAGTACGACCAGGAGATCGACCGCGAGAGCGCCTACGAGGTGCTGATGAAGCGCAGGGGCATCGATCCCGCCAACCCGTCGGCGCCGCCGGCGAAGCAGGGCGGCGCCGCCGGCGGCGGGCTTGGCGGCATGCTTGATGGCATCCTCGGCGGCGGCGCGCCCCGCACCAGCTCGCGCAGCACACGCGCCCCGCAGTCGATGGCGGAGAAGATCGCCACCTCGGCCGCGCGGTCTGTGGCCTCGTCGGTCGGCCGGCAGCTCGGCACGGCGATCATCCGCGGCGTGCTCGGCAGCATGCTCGGCAGCCGCCGCTAGAGGATACGCGGAGACCGGAGCATGATGGCTGTCGCGCGCGCTCTTATCGTCGGTTTCGCGGCCGGCCTCTGGCTTGCGGCCACCGTGCCGGCCGTCGCACGCAGTCCGGAAGATTGCGAGAAGCTGACCAACTGGCACGCCTACAACATCTGTCTCGCCTCCTTCGGCCCACGGCGGGGACAGCGCGCTGCAAGCGGCCAGCCGAAGGCCATCGACCCGGAACGCCGCGGGCGCCGCAGCGCCGGCGCGGCGGGGACCATCCGTCCCGCCTCCGGCATCAGCATCCGGCGCATCGCGGGAGGCCGCGTCCGCGCCACGCTCGATGTCGGTGCCCCGCGACGGCGTTAGCCGCGACACGCCGCCACGAGATATTCGGTGTTGCCGTCCCCGCCCGGTATCGGGCTGTCGATACGTCCGACTAACCTCCAGCCGAGCGCCATGACCTCGCTCTCGATGCGCGCGACGCTGCCCAGCGCGGCGGCCGCATCCTTCACCACGCCGCCCTTGCCGGTGGCGGCGCGCCCGACATCGAACTGCGGCTTGACCAGCGCAATCAGGACAGCCGATGGCGCAGCAAGTCGCGTCAGCGCCGGCAGGACGAGCGACAGCGAGATGAAGCTGACATCGCACACCAGGAAGGCAGGCGCCCCCGGCAGGTCGACCGGGCGCAGTGCCCGGACATCCGTGCCCTCCATCAACGCGATGCGCGGATCGTCCCGCAGCGAGGCATGGAACTGATCGCGGCCTGTGTCGACGGCCGTGACATGGGCAGCGCCCGCCCGCAGCAGCACGTCGCTGAAGCCGCCGGTCGAGGCGCCGCAGTCGAGGCAGGCAAGGCCGGACGGATCGAGCCCGAAGGCGTCCAGCGCCGCTTTCAGCTTGATGCCGCCGCGCGAGACGTAAGGGTGCGGCTGCGCAGCCGTGACCTGATCGTCCGGGCGGATGATCTGTGACGCCTTCGCGAGCACGGCACCGTTGACCGTGACCAGCCCCGCAGCGATGGCCGCCTGCGCGCGCGCCCGGCTGTCGCACAAGCCCCGCCTCACCAGCCCCAGATCGGCGCGCTCGCCCGAGCCCCGATCAGGCCCTGAGCGCCGACCGGCCTTCGCCCCCGAGGACGGCCTCGACGGCCCGCATGATCCCGCTCGCGTTCAGGCCGGCCTCGGCATACATGCGCTCGGGCTTGTCTTGATCCTGGTAGAGGTCGGGCAGCGTCAGCGTGCGCACGGCAAGCCCCCGGTCGAGCACGCC
>CAZDUL010000123.1:0-15062 GCA_964508635.1 uncultured Allobosea sp.
CGCGGTGGCGATCGGGGCCATGGCCCGGCTGACGAGCAGGATCGCGGCCGAGAGCGCGCCGATCGTCATGGCCGCCTGATCGATGCGGTAGACGCCGATGACGATCGTGGCGACCGTGACGCCCTGGATGATGATCGCGCTGCCCTGCGCCGTCAGCCCCGACCAGTAGCGTGCGGCGTGGCCGGGCGCGCAGGCTTCGTCGGCCGTCCTGTCCCAGAGCGTCAGCCAAGCCCGCGCTGCACCCGTGATGCGCAGCCTCTCGCCCGCCTCGACGGCGTCGATGAGCAGTTGCTGGTGCTGGCGCGCCAGCGCGCCTTGCCGAAGCTGGGCGCGATGCGCCATGGCATGACCGATGGCATGCAGCGCGACCAGCGCCAGGGCGCCTAGGACCGGCGCTGCCGCGACCGGACCGGCGAGATGGGCCAGCAGCGCCACCATGACCACAAAGAAGGGCGCATCGACCAGCAGGCTGACCGCCAGCTGCGGCGCCAGATGCGAGGTGGTGTCGAGATCGCCGATCGGCTGGACGACCGCGCTCGCCTGCCGCGGCAGGTGCGACAGCGGCGTCCCCACGATCCGCCCAAACAGCCGGCTTTGCAGATCCTGCCCGATGCCGAGCGCCACCGCGTCGTACAGCTTGAGCCGCGCATGTCTGAGCGCCAGTTCAAGCATGAGCGTGAGCAGGACGCCGAGCGCCAGCGCCCACAGCGTCTCGAAGGCGGCATGGGGGATCACGCGGTCGAACACCGCCATGGAGAACAGCGGCAGCAGCAGGCCCATCAGATTGATGAGCAGCGAAGCCACCACCAGCGGCGCAATCAATGTTCTCTGACCGGACAGCGATGCGCCGAGAAACCGGACAAGCGAGGATGCCGCCGGGGAGGGAGCGGGCGGGATGGCGACGACGGGCTCGGTGGCGGATACTGCGGGCCCGGTGTTCAGCGGCGTCAGGCGCAAGGCCTCGCCTGTGCTTCGGCGAGCCAGCACGGCCAAGGCGCAACGCACCGGTTCGGCGGCCGTCGCAAGGATCGCGTCGGAGCCATCGACTGCAAGCGCGAGGGCCGCGCCGCCCTGCGCCAAGGCAAGCAGGCACGGCGTCTGATCGGATGAGAGCCGGCCATTGGTCAGGACGATGCGCTCGGCGCTGAACCCGAGGCGTTCGGCCTCGACGATCAGCAGCCCGGGGGAGAACGGTTCGCCGTCATCGTCGCGCGGGGCGAAGGCTGGCGTGGGATGACCGGCGCGCCGGGCGTGGTGGATGAGATGCGCGCGCGCCGGGAGCGTCCAAGGCGCCGCGCCCGCGGCGGCGCCGAGCCGCTGCCGAACAGCCGACAGCGCATCGCGCAGCCGGTCTCCCGCGCATTCGGCATCGCCGTCCGCCCCTGTCCGCCGTTCGTTGCCGCGTGGCGGTGGCTCCGTCATGCGTTCTCAGCCCTCACCCGCCTCAGGAGTGCAAGGTTATGCTTAACAGCGCGTAAAGCCTTGTCCGGCTATGCTGCGGACGTTCGTTCCGTGTCCGGATCCTGCATCGATGCCGAACCGTGCTCCAACGTCTCTTCTGTCCCGGACGGCCGCACCGCTGCGGCCGCGCGCCCTGATCGCCACGCGGGCGCACCGCCATCTGGTCTGGGCCATTGCGTCGGGCGTCGGGCTGATGCTGCTCTGGGCCGGCCTGACCACGCTCGACAAGGTGACGCGCGGGCCGGGACGGGTCGTGCCGCAGACCCGCAATCAGATCGTCCAGCACCTCGAGGGCGGCATCGTCAGCGATATCCTTGTGCGGGAGGGACAGGTCGTGGCCGCGGGCCAGCCGCTGCTGCGCATCGACAACAGCTTCTCGCGTGCCGAATTGCAGCAGGGCGCTCTCGACCTGAAAGCGAAACGCCTGCAGATGGCGCGGCTCGAGGCGGAGGCGGTCGGGCAGCGTCAGTTTGAGCCGCCGCCCGACCTGGCGCGAGAGCTGCCGATGATCGCGCAGCAGGAGAGCTCGCTGTTTCGCGCCCGTCAGGAGGGCCTGCGGGCCCAGCTTCTGGTCGTCGATGAGCAGCACCGCCAGCGCCAGCTCGAACTCGCCGAGACGCGGACGCGCCAGACGAGCTCGCTGAAGGAGCGCGACCTCGTTCGCCAGCGCGTCGAGAGCCTGCGGCGTCTCCAGCGCATGGGCGCGGTCTCGAACAACGAGCTTCTCGACAACGAACGCCAGCTCCAGCAGCTCGAGGCAAGGCTCGCCAGCCTTGTGCATGACATCCCCCGCCTGGAGGCGGCCGTGATGGAGCTGTCGCGCCGCGCCGATGAAACCCGCCTGCGCTTTCGCGCCGACGCGGAGAAGGAGGCGCGCGAGACCGCCTTGCAGATCGCCAAGCTCGAGGAGGCGATCGCCGCGATGCAGGATCGGGCGCGCCGCACCGAGGTCGTGGCGCCGATCGCCGGCACGGTGAACCGGCTGTTCGTCGAGACGCGCGGCGGCGTGGTGAAGTCCGGCGAGCCTCTGGTTCAGATCGTGCCCCGCGACGCCACCGTGATGATCGAAGCCCGGATCGCACCGCAAGCCCGCGCCGATGTCTGGCCCGGATTGCCGGCGATGGTGAAGGTCTCGGCCTATGACCATGCCGTGCATGGTGCGCTCAGGGGCAGGGTGCTCGACATCTCGCCGGACGTGCTCAGCGACGAGAAGGGCGAGCCCTATTTTCGCGTGCGGCTCGAGGCTGACGCCGGCGCGCTGGGCCCGTCGCGGCCGGTCATTCCCGGGATGATGGCGCAGGTCGACATCCTGTCGGGCCAGCACACGGTGCTGAGTTATCTGCTGCGCCCGGCCCAACGCCTGCGCGACGAAGCGTTCAGGCAGTAACCTGATCCTCACACCACCGTGACGCGCGCGATTTCCGTCGTCACGTCCTGCACGGTCTCGCTGTTGTAGAAGGTGTAGACCGAGCCGGTCTGGACATGGGAGAAGCCATCGCCGGCGGGGTCGAGGATGCTGAAGCTGTCATTGGCGTCCAGGCGCAGCGTGAGGTTGAGGGCAGGTCCCGAGGCGCCGAGCAGCGCGGTGGCGTCGCTCGCACGGAAGTTCGCCAGTTCCGCAGCAATACCCGGGCCTGTGAAGTCGATCACCTCCACGCCAGAGATGGCGGCGACCAGATCTGAGCCGTGAACCGTTCCCGCACCGAGGAAGCTCACGGTGTCGATGCCGGAGCCCCCCTGGACGGACAGGCCGGGAAAGGTCAGCGCCGACACGTCGATGATGAAGTCGTCATCCCCTGCCCCGCCCAAGGCGGTGTCGCCCGCATCGACGTCGATGGCATCGTCGCCGTCGCCGGCGTCCAGCAGGTCAGCCCCTGGCCCGCCGTCCAGCAGGTCGTTGCCGCCTCCCCCCTCGAGCGTGTCCGAACCATTGCCACCGGCCAGATCATCGTCGAGGGCTTCGCCAATCAGGGTATCGTCGCCGTCGAGACCGGTTGCGACCAGTTGCTCGGTGGTGGCGGAGACGTTGTCGGGGCCCGCCGTGCCGGTGAAGACGTGAATGACGTCGGTGACCGTCACGTCGATGCTCTGCGAGGCGACGTTGACGCCATCGGAGGCTGTCACCTCGACCTCGTAGATGTTGTCGATGTCCGCATCCGCAGGCGCCTCGAAGTCCGGTGGCGCGATGAAGCGTAGCTCGTTGCCGACGATCGTGAACAGAGCCTGATCCGCGCCGCCGCTGATGGTGAAGACGGCCGGATTGGTTCCGGTCAGGTCCGGGTCGGTCGAGGTCAGGAGCATCACGACCGTGCCGTTCTCGGCAATGGATGTTGCGGCAGGCGAGGTGATGACGGGCGCGTTGTCGTTGACGTCGCCGACGGCGATGGTGAAGCTCCGAGTGCTGGTCGAGCTGTCCTGGCTGGTAGCGCGCACCGTGATGACATGGCTTGCGGCGGTCTCACGGTCGAGCGCGCCGGCCAGCGTCACGACGCCTGTGACGGCGTCGATGGCGAACAGGCCGCCGGGGTTGCCGCCGGGCGCGAAATTGTATGTCACGCCGTTGTTGGTGGCGTCGGCATCCGTGGCACGGGCCGTGATGCCGACCGCTGTTCCGGGCGTTGCATTCTCGAGCACGAAGTCCGGCGCGGCGTTCATGTCGCTGATGGCGCTGACATCGAATTCGTCGGCATCGACCACGGTGATCGTGAAACTGCGTGTGACCGACAGCCCGCCGCTGTCGGTGGCGGTGATGTCGAGTGCGATCGAGGCTTCCGTCTCGCGATCGACAGATTGTCCCGGACGAAGGCGCAGCGAGCCGCCTGAGACCTCGAAGCGCGCATCGGAGACCACGAATGTGTGGGGCGGCCCGGCATCGGGGTCAACGACGCTGATGGGGCCGACAATCCCGCCGATCAAGTTCTCGGGCAGAATATGCAGGCCGAAGAGGACGATGTTCGTCGGGGCCTCGTTGATGTCGACGACGCCAAGACCGAAGCTGGCGCTGGCGTCCGGCGTCGCGCCGATGCCGGGATCATCGACGGTCACGGTGACAGCATAGCTCGCCTTCGCCTCGAAATTCGGGCTCGGCCCGACATAGAACAGCTCCGCGCCGCGGATTTCGAAACTTGCGGCATCCGCGCCGCTCAGGCCGAGGTTGCGAACGCCGAGCGCATCGTCCGTGACGGTGATGAAAGCAACCTTGATGCCGGTTCCGATGGCGCTGTTCTCGACGATCGTCGGCGCGATGCTGGTGAGCGTGACGGCGGTCGGAGCCTCGTTGACGTCGAGTGTCGTGACCGTGATCGTGCGCGTCGCCGTGTTGACGCCATCGCTGGCTTCGACCATCACCTCATAGGCACCGTCGCTTCCGGCATCTGCCGGCAGCTCGAAGTTGGGCTCGTTTCCGGGCCGGAAACGCAATGCGCCTGTCACGATCTCGAAGCGGCCTGCATCAGCGCCGCCGACGATGCTGAAGATCGCCGGACTGGTTCCAACGCTATCGGGGTCGCTGGCCGACAGCATCGTCACGAAGGTCGTATTCTCGTTCACCGTCAGCGTCGAAGGGGTCAGGATCGTGGGGGCGACATCGTTCACGTCGGCAACGGCGACCTGGATCGTCTGCGTCGTCGATAACACCCCATCCGAAGCAGCGACCACGACGACATAGACATTGTTGGCATCGCCATCTGCGGCCGTCTCGAAATCCGGCGGGGCGATGAAGCGCAGTTCGCCCGAAACGGCGTCGATGCTGAACCGCGCCGCGTCCGCGCCGCCGACGATGCTGTAGGTCAGGGTCGTGCCCGGGTCGGCGTCGGTCGCCACAACCGTGGTAACGGCCGTGCCATTTTCGGCCCGCATGAGCGAGGCGGTCGCGCCGCCGCCGTCCGACACGATGACCGGCGCATTGTCGTTGAGGTTGAGAACCTCGACCGTGATCGCCTGCGTATCGGTCTGGACGCCGTCGGAGACCTGGACGATCACCTGATAGCGATTGTCGCTGCCGGAATCGGTCGGATTTTCGTGGTCCGGGGGAGCGACGAACCGCAGTTGCCCCGTCGCGCTGTCGAGCGTGAAGCGCGCGGCGTCTGCTCCGCCGACAATCGACAGAACACGGGTCCCCACCGTATCCGGATCGACCGTCACGATGGTGGTCGCGAGGGTGGCGCCTTCCCAGACGGAGATGGTCGCCGTCGGGCCGCCGCCATCCGACACGATCGCGGGTGCGCTGTCGTTGAGGTCCGTGAGCGTCACCGTGATGAGCTGCGTGTCGGACAGGCTTCCATCGGAGACGGCAACGATCACCTCGTAGCCATTGTCGCCGTTGGCGTCGGCCCGTGCCTCGAAATCCGATCCTCCAGAGAAGCGCAGCTCGCCCGTCATGGCGTCGATGACGAAGCGCGCGGCGTCGGCGCCGCCGATGATGGCGTAGGTCAGGACGGCCCCCGCATCGACATCGGTCGCGTCGACATCCGTCACGATGACGGTGTTCTCGGGCCGCGCAAGCCCGATGCTGGCGCCGCCGCCATTGCTGGTGATGACCGGCGCTTCGTTGACATCGGTGATCCGCACGGTGATCGCCTGCGACGCGATACCGCCGAGGCCGTCCGAGACCTGCACCACCACGTCATAGGTATTCTGGCCGTCGCCATCGACCGGAAGCTCGAAGTTGGGATCGAGCGTGAGCGCGAGCGCTCCGGTGGTGGCGTTGATGGTGAAGCGACCGGCATCGGCGCCGCCCACGACGGCGTAGGTCAGGCTCGTGCCCGCATCGGGATCGAGCGCAATGACCGTCGTCACCGCAGTTCCGCTGTTCTCTGCCTTGTCGATGGTAATGAACGGTCCGACGCCGGGGCTGACAATCACCGGCGCTTCGTTGAGATTGGTCACCGAGATGGCGAGCGCCTGCGTGTCGGTGCCGCCGAGCCCGTCCGAGACCTGCACGGTCACATTGTACGTGTTGTCGCCGCCGGCATCGACGGGGGCCTCGAAGTTCGGCGGCGTGACGAAGCGCAGCACCCCGGTGAACGGATCGATGGTGAAGCGTGCTGCGTCGGCGCCACCGGAGATCGAGAACGCCAGTGTCGCCCCGGCATCGGGGTCCGTCGCGGTGATCGTCGTCACGACCGCGCCATTCTCGGCCAGGGAGAGGCTTGCGCTGGCCGCGCCGGCGAAGGAGGTGATGATCGGGGCCTCGTTCTGATTGGCCACCGCGACCGACAAAGTCTGCGTGTCGACGCCGCCGACTCCATCCAGAACAGAGACCTGAACCTCGTAGATATTGTCGCCGTTGGCGTCGCCGGGCGCCTCGTGGTCCGGAGCAGCGAGGAAGCGCAGCGTGCCGGTCACGGCGTCGATGGTGAAGCGGCCTGCATCCGCACCGCCCGAGATGGTGAACAGAAGGGTCGCGCCGGCATCCGGATCGCTTGCGGCGACCGTGGTCACGACGGTCTGGTTTTCCGGAACGGACAGCGTCGCGCTCGCGCCGCCACCATTGGAGGTGATGACCGGCGGGTCGTTGACATTGAGCACCGTCACGCGGACCGTCTGACGGTCGACCAAGGTTCCGTCGCTCGCCTCGACGTCGACCACGTAGGTGTTGTCGAGATTGGCATCGAGAGGGTTCTCGAAGTCTGGCGCGCCCGCGAAGCGCAGCTCGCCAGACGCGGCGTCGATGATGAAACGGGAGGCGTCCGCGCCGCCGACGATCCGGTAGGTCAGCACCGATCCGAGATCGTGGTCGATCGCGGCGATGACCCCGGCGTCGAGACTACCTTCGGGTGTCGTCACACTGGCAATGTCGCCGCCTCCGCCGGACACGATGATCGGCGGCTCGCCAACATCAGCAACCTGGATGTTGACGGTCTGGACGACGGTGAACCGGCCGTCCGAGACGCTGACCGAGACGGTGAAACGGTTGTCACCACCAGTATCCGCCGGGGCCTCGAAATTCGGCGTCGCGAGGAAGCGGAGCGTCCCGCTCGCTGCGTCGATTGCGAATGCGGCCGCGTCCGCGCCGCCAGCGATCGCGTAGGTGAGCGGGAGCCGCTCCGGATCGACCGCCGCGATGGTCGCAGCGACGGTGGTCCCCTCACCCACCACGAGGTCGACCGTTGCCGCGCCGCCATAGGAGGTCAGGATCGGGGGCTCGTCGACATCCAGAACCTGGATTGCAAAAGCCCGATCGAGGCTGAGACCGAACTGGTCGCTCACCCGAACCACGACAAGATGACTCGAAGCTGCCTCGAAGTCCAAGCCGTTCGGTCGCGCGACGGTCAACTCCCCTGTGATGGCGTCGAGTGCGAACAAGCCGGCGCTGTTGCCGTTCGGTGCGAAGGAGTAGCGCAGGACGGCGTTGCTGTCGGGGTCTCGCCCGGTCAGGGTGCCGATCAGGACCCCGGCGCTGGCGTTCTCCTCGACCTGGGCGGCGTCGATCTCGAGCACATCCGGAGCGTCGTTGCGGTTCACGACGGTGACGGCCAGTTCCTGACGATCGGACCCGCCCTGCCCGTCGGAGGCCTCGACGACAACGCGATAGATGTTGTCGCCGTCGGTATCGATCGGCGCCTCGAAGTCGAAGGCGCTGGCAAGTGTCAGTTCGCCCGTGCGGGAATCGATGCGAAACAGCGCCGCGTCGTCGCCGCCGACGATCGCATAGGTGATGACGCTGCCTGCGTCCTCGTCGACCGCGGAAACCGTTGTGACGTCGGACACATTCTCGGGCAGGGTGACCGCAGCGATAACGCCGCCTCCGTTGGACGTGATGACCGGGGCGTCGTTCGCGTCGTCGATCCTGATGAGCAGCGGGGCGTCGACGAACAAACCGGCCTGGTCGGTGACGCGCACCACGATCAACTGGGTCTGGGCCGATTCAAAGTCGAGCAGATCGCTGCGAGCGACCGTGAGCTCGCCCGTGATGGCGTTGATCTGGAAGCGGCCACCGGCGTCGCCGCCGTCGGCGAAGGCATAGGTGAGGCGCGAGCCTGCATCGGGGTCGTCGCCGCGCACGACACCGACCATGGTGCCAGTTGACGCATGTTCGGCAACCCGGCCCCCGCTCAGCGTCGCGCCGCCGGGAGCCTCGTTGACGTCCGACACCGCGATGCGCAGGGTCTGCCGCGCGATGTTGCGTCCGTCGCTGACCTGGACCTCGACTTCGTGGATGTTGCTGCCATCAGCGGCGCTTGGCCGCTCGAAATCCGGCGGGTTGACGAAGAACAGGGCGCCGCTGGCACCATTGAGCGCGAAGCGGCCGCTGTCCCGGCCACCCGTGATGGCGAAGGTCAGCCGATCATTGTCCGGGTCCGATCCTGTCAGCCGACCGACCTCGCCCTGATTCTCTCCAAGCTCGAACTGCTGCGCGGATGTGAGGGCGGGGGCGCGGTTCGGCGGCAAGGTCACGTTGCCCTGCTGGCTTGCAGTGCGGTCGGAGCGCTCGGTCAGCGCGCCCTCGCTCCTGGTGTTCGACACGACCGGATCCTCGGTCTCGCGCGCGCGGCTGTGCCGGGCGATGCCCGTCAGCAATGGATCGGGCCGTGGTCCTGCGGCCTCGGACGCGCTGCCGGAGAACGGAACAGAGCCCGCCGTGTAACGGTCGTTGCTGGTCAGCTGGACAACCTGCTGGGTCGGCTGCGCGGGCTGCTCCGGCGTCGTGGTGTCGGGCGTCTGGCGGGTCGGCGCGGTGCGCGCGCGGCTGTTGTCCGAAACCGCCAGATCGGGAAGGTTCTCGACGAGGCGAACCTCTCCGGCTGCGGCGATGAGATCGTGGCCGTCCTTGATCTGGTTGGCGAAGCGCAGGCGCGGCGGATTTTCGCCCAGCGCAGCAAGCCCGAGCGCCGGCAGAACGATCTGCCCACCATTCGGGAAGGAGAGGACAACGTCGACATCCACGACGCTAACGGCGACATCGACGAGCCCGAACGCGAATTTCAGCTCCGCCTGGCCGGAGACCTCGATGAACCTTCGTTCGCCCGGTCGCGGTGGGGCGATGGCGGCGCCATCAGCGGCTTCGGCCCTTATCGTTGGCGCACCCGGCGTGCCGGTCGTCTCATCCATGGCTCAACGTCACCCGGGCTCACCGCCTTACACCTGAGGAAGCCCATTCTGGTGCGATCCGGCTTAAGCAACGGCTAAATCAGACGGCGCATTTTACCGATGATCACCCGTCGAAACTGCCCTTCCGACGCGGTCTGCAGATGCGCGGCGGATGCAACGTCAGCGGGGGGCGAGCGTCGCGGCCAGCTGGCCCGTCATGCGCAGGATGTCGAAGATCGCGCGTTGTGCGCCGAACAGGTTCTCGATCTGGCTGCGACGGATGGTGAAGTACGACATCTGGCTGTCGAGAAGCTCGAAGACGGTGCGCTTGCCGCCCTTGAATTGCTCCAGATAGAGCTCGCGAACCCGACGGGCGGAGTTCACGCCTTCCGAGACCAGTTTCATCTTTCGCCCGGCCGAGTCGATTGCGCGGTAAGCCTGCCGGAGGTCGGCTTCCATCTGCTCGCGCTCGCTGAGATAGGTGAACGCTCCGTTGTCGATCCGCGCCAGGATCTGCCCTTTCGTGGCCTCGGCCAGACCGCCGTCGAGGAAGCGATAGCGCATCGCGACCATCGCGCGCGCCTCGGCCTGGGTGCGGCCATCGGGTCCGTTGCGGAAATTCTTGCTCTCACCGTCGATCTCGAGGTTGACGCGGGGCATCGCTGATGCCTTCTGCGCTTCCAGCTCCTTCTCCGACGAGCGCGTGGTTGTCTGGATCGCCGCCAGGCGTGGATTGTTGGTCAGCATCAGTGCGATTGCGGCGGCATCCGTTGCGGGGATGCGCCGGCGCAGGTCCGGCGTCGGTGCAAGTTGGCCAGGGCGCACCTGTGTCAGCCGCTCCAGCTGGTCCTCTGCGGCGCTCAGCTGGAGGCTGACATCAGCCCGAATGGCGGTCACATCGACGAGCCGCGCGTTCACCCGCTGGACATCCGCGGCGGTGCCGTGGCCTTCCCGCGCATGAGCAGCGACCACACGCGCAAGTTCGACATGCGCTGCGACCACCTCGTCAACCAGGGCCAGAAGGGCACGGTTCTCGAGCACGCGCAGATAGGCCTGCGCCGTCTTGCCTGCCACGTCGTCGATTTTCTCGCGAAGCCGCAGCATCTCTGCGTCGCGCAGCAGCTCCGCTCGGGCGATCTCGTTGCGCGTGGCACCGAAGTCCACCAGCAGCTGGCGCAGGATGATCCCACCATCGAGGCGCGCATCGACGTTGTTGGATGATACCTTGTATGGGATCGTGTCGCCCTCATAACTGCCGGAGAAGTTCGCGCCGGCAGCCAGCCGCAGATCGGCCTGCGGGTAGAGCGGGGCGCGGGCCGCATCCACGCCGGCGCGGGTCTCGCGGACCCTTGCCTCATGGGCGCGGATTTCCGGGTAGGTGAGCAGCGCGCCGGCCACCGCTTTCGTCAGGTCGAGGCGCTGGCGTGGTCCGGGCTTCGCCTGCCGTGTCGCGGCGGCGCTCGCTGTCGCCGACGTGCTTCCTGTCGTGAGGCTCGCTGTCGTAGACGCCTGTGCCATCCGGGCCGGCGCGGCCGTCGCGACCGTCCCGGCGTCGCGCAGATGCGGCGGGAGCGTCAGTCCCATACTGCGCGGGCGGAAGACGCGGCGATCACCGGACGATTGTGCCGCAGCCTCCTTACCCTGATGTGTCCGCGATGGCGCTTGAGGGGGCGACTGGGCGGAATCGGATGCGCCGAGGTCAAGCGAAGCTCTCGCGGCTTCGCGCGTCGTGCAGGCTGACAGCGAGAGCGCAAGCAGTCCGATGACCGCAAGGCTGAAGACGCAGCGGGACGCCACGGCGCCCGCTGCCGGGCCACGCGCGGGCCGCGCCTGCACTTTCGGGCGCCCTGACTGCACCTGAACCCTCGCCCACAAAACGAATCCCGCGCGTCATGAGGCGCCCGTTAACGTTAATCGCGCGTAAACATGCGGCCATATCGCCTTGATGCGCCACATCTTCGAAGGATGCTGTCGGGCTGCAATTATGATTGACCCAGGGCCAGACAGGCGGCATCGCGTCTGGCTGGGGGCGGCCGGCAGGCCGTTGCGGGTCTCTGTTTGGGCGGGGCGCCCATGTGAAACGGCCCGGCTCACTGCGGAGCCGGGCCGTCTGCATGATGGTTCGGGAAGGGTCTCAGCCTTCGCTGCGCAGGCCCGGGGTTCCGCCGTCGCCGAGACCGGCCATGTGCGACTGCATGTAGAGCGGCTCCCCGAGCTTCCTGATCAGCTCGAGCTGGGTTTCGAGGAAGTCGATGTGGCCTTCCTCATCGGCCATCAGCTGCTGGAACAGCTCGCGCGAGGGATAGTCCTTGACCGAGTCGCAGTAGGCCGCTGCCTCCTGATAAAGAGCGCGCGCCTCGACCTCGGCCTTGAGGTCGCATTCGCAGACCTCCGTCACCGTCTGTCCGATGCGCAGCGGATCGAGGACCTGCATGTTCGGATGACCTTCGAGGAAGAGAATGCGGTCGACGAAACGGTCGGCATGGACCATTTCTTCCATGGATTCCTTTTTCCAGTATGTCGCCAGAGCGTTGAGACCCCAGTTGTCGAGCAGACGGTAATGCAGCCAGTACTGGTTGATGGCCGTCAGCTCGCTGCGGAGACCCTTGTTGAGATACTCCAGAACCTTCTTGTCGCCTTTCATGATCTCTCCTTCAGGTGCGAAAGCGTTTCGTGGGTTCGGCGGTTCGAAGAGCCGCAAGCCTCGAGCGGGGACGACGCGCCATGTCGAACGGATTATGGGATCGGGCGTTGGGAAAGGCAAGCAGTTTAGAACGGTTCCAAATTGAGCCCGGTTCGTTGAAAGCGCGTCGTCACTCCGCCGCTGCACGTGCATGAGGGTTGCTGCTGAAGCGCTCATCGACAGGCTCGATGACGACATGATCGGGCATCGTCGCGTACCCCGCAGCCAGGTTGACCTCCGTCATCTGGATACCGGCCGCGTCCCGCGGCGGATGCGCCTGCTCGTTCGGACAGGCCGGACAGCCGATCTGACAGCCGGACATCGCCGCGCTCGCCGCCGCGCGTGCCGCGCGCAGAAGTTCGCGCACGGTCGGGATGCAGCGGCCGCAATCGGGCGAACAGCCCAGGCAGCGATAGGCCTCGACCGGCGACCGCGGCGCGTGGGCCGGCTCGTCCTTCAGCGTCGCGAGCACCTGATCATGGGTCAGCACATTGCACTGGCAGACGATCATGGGTCGCTCGCGATCCGCTTCAGGCGCACCACGATGTCGACGCCGAGGATGGAGAAACCGGGAGGAGGGGCAGGCAGGTCGTTGACGCCCAGGCCTGCATCCTCGATGTCGATGACCTTCTCCTCGCCCTCGACGACGAAGTGATGATGGTCCGAAACATCGGTGTCGAACGTGGCGCGGCCCGACCCGACATGGACCTGACGCAACAGCCCCGCCTCCGTGAACTGGCGCAGCGTGTTGTAGACGGTTGCGAGCGACAATTGTCCGCGCGCCCGGGTCACTTCGTCGAACAGCACCTCGGCGGAGACATGGCGATGGCCCTTGCCGAACAGAAGCCAGCCGAGCAGAACGCGCTGACGCGTCGGGCGCAGGCCGGCTTCACGCAGCTTCGCCTTGACTGCGCTGATCGGGCAGCCCGGCCGCGGGGCCTGGCCTTGACCGGCCGCATCCTGACGCAACCGGCGCACGACCGCGCCGAGACCGTCTTCGGTCTGTGCGTCGTCCGCAACCGCATCGCGATCGGCGCACATGTGCGCCCCCTCCACATTAGAAAAACTAAAAACTAGTCTCTTTCAATAACTTAACCTGCAAAACCGCAACGGGTCAACTCGGCATGTCCGCGGCTGTGCCGACATGATGGTCGCATTGCCCGCGATGAGACGCCTTGCACAGGACCAGGGCCGGGGACCGGGCCATGGCGAAAACAAGCGACGAAGCAGCCGACGCTCGCGCGCGATCCGGCAGGCCGCGTCACGCCCGTCACGATCGTTCCACGGCCGAGGCGTCAGCCGAACGGGTGATACTGATAGAGCCAGGTCTCGCTCAGCACCCGCTCGCCGAGGCGCAGATAGGCGCGCAGCTCGACGGGATCCTCGCCCGCAGCCGTCAGGTCGAACTGGGCGCGCCAGTGGCCGGGCACATCGTTCGGCACGGCTTCCGTGAAGACATAGGAGAAGCTGCCGCGGGAGGCGGAGAGCACGACCTGCGGCCTCGCGCCGAAGGGGATGTCCTTGAGGCTGTCGCCGAGGAACTCCACCATGAACTTGCGCACGCCGCGCGGACGCACCGTGCCGGGCTGGCCGCCATTGCCCATGCGCGTGGCGACGACACGGGCGAGCGGGGACGGGAAGGGCTCATCCGCCATCCAGTGCATGCGATAGCGGTAGTCGAAGCGCGCACCCGCCTTCACCGGGTCGGCCGGGACCCACATCGCGACGATGTTGTCGTGGATCTCGTCGTCGGTGGGGATCTCGATCAGCTGCACCGCGCCCCGACCCCAATCGCCAAGAGGCTCGATCCAGAGCGAGGGCCGACGCTCGTAGAACACGCCGTCCATGTAGTTGGCGAACACCCGGTCGCGTTGCATCAGGCCGAAGCCGCGGGGCGTTGCATCCATGAAGGAAGAGGTGATCGTGCGCGGCGGGTTGTTGAGGGGGCGCCAGATGCGCTCTCCCGCCCCGGTCCACAGGGCAAGGCCGTCTGAATCGTGCACCTCGGGCCGCCAGTCCACCGCCGTTGGTTTCCGGTTCTCGGAATACCAGTACATCGAGGTCAATGGGGCCACGCCGAAGCGTTGCACGTCCTTGCGCACGAACAGCGTCTTGTCGACATCGATGGTCACGCTGCGGCCCCGCCGCATGACGAAGGTGTAGGCGCCGGCCACCGACGGGCTGTCGAGCAGCGCATGGACCGTGACGGCTTCCGCGTTCTCCGCGGGGGTCTCGAGGTAGACGTGGGTGAAGTCCGGGAACTCCTCCGGCCCGCTCGGCACGGCGGGATCGATCGCGAGCCCTCTGGCGGAGAGGCCGTACTGGTAAAGCTCGCCGATGGCGCGGAAATAGGATGCACCGAGGAACGCAACCCAGTCGTTGCGGCGCCAGTCGAGCGGCTCGCCCTTCGGTCCGGGAAAGCCGGCGCGGCTTTCCTGGAAACGGAAGCCGGCGAAGCCGGAGCCGGCCGGCAGCTCATGCGCGGGCGAATCCTTCGGCATGTCGAAGTAGCGCTCGTCGTACACGATTTCGCGCGCGGTCTGCTGATCGGCTGTCCCGCTGACCACATGCATCCGCACCGGCTTCTGGAAGAACCGACCCAGGTGGAAGAATGTCACCGGCCATGGCGACGGGCCATCGGCCCACAGCGCCATTTCCGGCTTGAACCGGATCTTGCCGTGGGCGTCGTAGTCGATCCGTTCCAGCACGTCGGGGCGCGGCCGCGGCGGCGCCCCGTAAGGCCGCGACGCCGGCCTTCGCGCCCCGCGGACCGGCCCGGCCCGGCTGAACGGCACAGCCTGGCCGCGCGTACGCCCGCGACCCTGCGCCGGTTGCGGCGCGGCGCCAGGCCGGCCTCCCTGGCGCCCGCACGGTCGTCTCGGCCCGG
>CAZDUL010000124.1:0-42158 GCA_964508635.1 uncultured Allobosea sp.
CGGCGCGCGCCGCCTGCACCACACGCTGCAGCTCCTCGGCGATCTGGCGCCGCGCATCGCGAACCTGCGCCTGCGCGGACAGGAACAGCGGATGCTGCGGACCATAGAGCACCTGCGCGTCGGCTTCGCGCGTCAGTGCCGCGCCGAGCTGGGCCCGCAGCGTCGCGATGCTGGCCGATTGCAGCGCTTCCGGCGCGGCGCCCTGCTCCAGCGCCGCCGGGCGCAGGGTTCGCACCTGGTCGAACTTCGCCTGCGCGTCGGCAGTTCGCGCCCGCGCCTGGGTCAGCTGTGTGTTCGTGACCGCGAGCTGTTCTTCGGAGACGAGCTTGCCGCCGGCGCCGACGAGATTGTTCTCGGCGCGGTAGCGTTCGACCCTGTCTTCCGCAAGGCGCACCCGCTCGCGCAATTCGGCAAGCCGCGCGGACAGCGCCGTCGATGCGCGCTGCGCCTGCTCCGAGCGCGCCTGCGCCTGATCCTCCAGATACGCATCGGCGATGGCATTGGCGATGCGGGCGGATTTGTCCGGGTCGCTGGTGATCGCGGTGATGTCGATCACGAAGGTGCGCTCCCCGCGCCGCACGCTGACGCGCTGGTCCATCACGTCCAGCGCAGCCAGGACCGGGTCACCCGCGCCGCGCGCGCCAGCAGCCGCGCCAAGCCCGACCAGCGCCATCAGACGCTGCAGCGGACTGTTCGACGGGCCGCCGAAGTCGGGATCGCCGGCGAGCGACAATCGTTCGATCACCTTCCGCCGCAGGCCATCCGATCCCATGATCCGGACCTGGCTCTCCAGATGGGCGATCACCGCATCGCCGCCCATCATCTGCGGAGCGACTTCGTTCTGCAGCACCCGCAGGTCGCGCGGGTCGATGAGGAGCTGCGCATGCGACGCATAGCGGTTCGGCGTGTTGATCGCCACCAGGGCGCCCGCCAGCAGGCCGATCACGCCGAACAGGGCGATCGTCAGCCAGCGTCGGCGCAGGAACGAGGCCACCATCAGGATCGGCCAGGCAGCCGTGGCAGGCGCCGCGACGCCCGCGCTGGGGCCAGCCGGGCTCGAGCCGGCCGGAGCCGCCCTCGAAGCGCTCCGTGCAGGCCTTGCCGGCTCGCTGGTGTCGATTGAAAACATCGTCGCTGCCGCCGTTCCATCTCAGCATCTTGCGGACCTTGCGCCACCGCGACGCCTCTTGTCGCGTGGGCGGGTCCGGACGCCATCAGTGCATAGGCGATGCCACGAAAAATGTGCCATTTCGGGGCGGTTGGCGAGTGGCAGGCTGCCTGTCCGAAGCTGGCGCAGGGGCTTCCTCAGCGGCCGGTGCGACCGGACAGCCGCGCGATCTCGGTCCACATCGGCTTTTCGCGCATGTCTGCGTCGAGCGGCAGGGCGCGGGACCGCGCGCCGTCACGCCGCGGGAACACGTCGTTGACCCAGGTCGAGCGGTCGCTCAGTCCCCAGGTCACGATGCTGTCGGGCCGTTGACCCTCGATAACGGCTTCGAGGAAGACGCGGGTGATCTCGGCAATCTTGGCGTCGCGCAGCCTGGGATCGGCCGGCAGCTTCCAGTCGATCACGTCCAGTTCGGTGACGCGCACACCCACCCCCAGGCGTGCCAGTTCGCGGCAGAAGGCAGTGATGCCGCGCGGGTCGAGCGGTCTTTCGCCATAGAGGTGCGCCTGAAGTCCGACCTGATGCACCGGAATGTTCTGCCCCTGGAGCCTGCGCACCAGATCGAGGATATGCAGCCGGCGCGCCGCGGTACGGGCGTCCGGGTTCTCGAGGTCGTAGTCGTTGATCACGAGCTTGGCCGATGGGTCGCTGCGCGCCGCCGCGCGGAATGCGATCTCGACCAGCCTCGGCCCGAGCGCGCGGAACCAGACCGTGTCGCGGAAGGGCTGTGCGGGAGCGGGGTCGTGCGCGATCACCTCGTTGACCACGTCCCAGCTTGCAATGCGACCGGCATAGGTTGCGACCACACGCTCGATATGGCGGATGAGCGTCCTCTCCGTCTCGCGCGGATCGGCGAGCGCGCGCACCCACGGGGGCAGTGCATCACCCCAGAGCAACGCATGGCCGTGCGTCCGCTTTCCGTGCGCATGGGCAAAAGCCAGCAGCGTGTCCGCGTCCTCGAAGGCGAAGCGATCGGGCGCTGGCCGCAAGGCCTCCCATTTCAGTTCGTTCATCGGCACGATCAGGTCGCAGCGCCGGATCAGTTCGTCGCGCAGCGCGGGGTCGGAACGGAAATCCGCGATCATCACCGCCGCGCCGTAGGGAATGCGCGCCCGCGCCGCCATGGCTTCAGCGGTTTCGGCCATCGCCTGCAAGGCGCCGAAGCCGATGGCCGAGACCAAAGCCGTTCCACCGAGCAGCGTCCGCCGCGACACGGTCTGTGCGGCTGCGACCTCCATGTGCTGGGCGGGCCGGCGTCCTGTCCTGTGCCGTTCCATCGTGAAACATCCTCGAGATGTCGCTGGATTGCGCGTGGTCAGTCGTCCCTGTCACGCAACAATCCTGCCAGAGGCCTCGCGGTCCCCGGCACGGCGGGTCGCTGCGCCCTCGGGTTCAGGCTTTGTCAGCCGTTATGCCATAGAGCTTCGTGAAAGGCGCGCGTCGCTGGCGCGCCGCAATGCCTCGCCCCGTGAAGGACCGTCCGATCGGCCATGGCCAACCGCTCACCATGCCGTCCCTGCCGCTGCCGCACCTGATCCGCGACTACCTCGCGCTGGCGACGGGTTCAGTCGGCCGGCTGGTGATTTCGCTGGCCTACTTCCTGGTGGCGGCGAACGTCCTTTCGCTTGCCGATTTCGGCCTGTTCGCCACGGCGTCGGCTACGGGAGTCGTGCTGGCGCGCCTCGCGGCGTTCGGGTTCATCTCCCCGCTCTTTCGAGCCACCACGGTGCGTCCGCGGCTCACGGGCGCCTATCTCGCCGGCTTTCTTGCGCTGTTCGCGCTGTCGCTTCCGGTGGTGGCGCTGATCGCTGCCGCGCTTCACGTCACGCTGTTTCGCGCCATGGCTCCGCTGGCGTTCGCCATGGTGATTGCGGCGGAGGTGGTGGGCTGGCGACTTCTGGAAAGCGTCGCCATCATCAACAATGGTCGGCGCGCCTTCGCCCGCGCCTCGATCCTCGTGTTGCTGGGGTCGCTGATCCGCACATTGGCTGCCCTCGGCTTCTGGTTCGCCGGCGCAGCTGACCTCTCGATCTGGGCGGCGACGTATCTCCTGGCAAATCTTGCGTGTGCGGCGCTCGCCTATGCGGCGTTCCTGCCACCCATGAGGCTGCGCTTCGAGCCGCGGCTCTACTTGGCCCAGATGCGGGAGGCGGTGTTCGCAGCCAGCGCCGACCTGATCTTCTATGTGCAGGCCGAACTCGACAAGGCCGTGGTTCTGGCCGCGGCCGGGCCGCGACTGGCCGGGCTCTACGCCATCGCGATGCGGATCATCGACCTGACCGCGATGCCGATCCGCTCGATGAACCAGCTCGTGATGCAGAAACTCATGACCGATCGGCGCGTGCGGCTGGGGCCGCTGGCGCTGGCGGGCATCGAAGCGGGCATCGCCGCGGTCTCGACCGGCGCGCTGGCGGCCGTGATCGCGTTGCTCTGGTTGCAGCCGGGCCTCCTGGGCCGCAATGTCGGCGAGGCTGCCGCGTTGTTCCCGCTGCTGATCGCTGTTCCGGCGCTGCGCAACCTCGTCGAATACCACGCCGAGCTGCTTTACGGCCTTGAACGGACAGGGGTCCGCGCGCTGCTGCTGCTGGCCTGCGCGGGCCTGAATGCGGGCCTGATGCTGGCGCTCATCCGCCTCATCGGAGCGGATGGCCCGTGGCTGATCTGGCTGAACGGTGTGTTCCTGATCTCATATGCGATCTCGGCTGCCGTGACCTACGCGGTCGTCGCGCGCAAGCGCTTCAGCGCGTCGCGCTGAAGCGCTCGAACGCCGCCCGTAGAAGCGGAACGGGCATCTCGATGAAGGATTGCACGCCGATCGCGACGGCGTCGGCCGGCAGTGCATCCATCTCGCGCAGCAGGCCATCTGGCGTGATGTCGCCCCTCAGCCAATAGGTGCGGGCGAGCGCGCGCGCCTCCGCGACATGCCCTGACCCTGCACCAAGAACCTCGTCCACGAACAGTCCGTAGAGCAGCCATTCCGAGAAGGCGCGACGTCCCGCCACGGCCGCCACCCAGTGCCGCCCCGTCGTCCGCTCCACATGGGCGAGCAGCGCCCGGGCAAGATCGGCCCGCCAGGTGATCAGGTTGTTGATGTAGTCGTGCGCCGGCAGCTTCGGCGCCGGGATGCCCAGCGCGCGCGCGGCATTGTCGAGCCACATGCGATGCTCGGCCATGTCCGGCCGGATGGCGTTGTCGATCCGGTAGAGACGCGTGCCGGCAGGACCGACCTGCGAGGCAAGCTCGAATGGCCTCAGGAAGACGACATCCGAATCCGCGAACAGCAGCACCGTCTCGGGCGCGATGGTCGCGATGGCCAGCTTGCGCAGTTGCTGCGCATGCCAGCCGCGCAAGGGCACGAGCCCCCTCGCAAGGGCGCCGACGCCGGTCCAGATTCGGCGGCCGCTCGCCAGCGGGTCCGGCCAGGATCTCAGCCAGCCCGGCAGCAGCGTGCTTTCCGGGACGATCCGCCGGCGCGGCCCCTCCATATCCCTGAACAGCGGGACATCCCTGTCCTCGACCAGCAGATAATGGTTTTCCAGATCGGCCACGAAGCGGTCGACGCTGTCGCACAGCAGACGACAGCGCTCCAGATCGCCGCGATAGCTCGGCGTCACGATGGCGAAGCTGTCGGAAGCTGGCACGGAAGGCGGCTCCGCGGCTGATGCTGCCAAGACGGGCTCGTGCGTGTCCTGTCGGCCCATCATACGCGCCTAACCGTTATGCGCCGCATCATCTTACTGACATGCTGCGCCCCTTTCAGCTAAGTGCGGCATCGTTAGCGATAGCTTGCCGCACCTGCCGAGCCCCCGTACCGGAACGGGACGGCATGGCGTTTGCCGTTGATGAGCTGACGTGCTTGCGGGTCGGTTCTGTCGTTTCGGATTGGCACATCGAGCGCGGGGCGGACCGGTCCGTTGGCACGGTCTGGCCTGAGCCCGCGGGGCATTGTCGTTGGAAGGGCGCCGCGGGGGCGGCGCATGAGGGTCATGAACACGATCACTGAACTCCGGCCGATCGCGTTGCAGGCTGGCGCCGGCAAGGCACGTCCGTGGCCGCTCCTCGTCGGCGCTGCGACCGCGCTGCTCGATTTCCTGGCTGTGATGGCCGTGGTCGTCTTGGCCGCGGTCGTCTACCACCTGTTCGTCTACCGCCACACCGGCGACTGGTCCGTGACGGCCGAACTCGCCCTGTTCGTGGCCAGCATCTTCGTGTTCACGAACCTGCTCCAGAGGCGCTATCGCGTGACGCGCTATCTGAACGCCAAGGGGCAGATCGCCGAAGCGTTCAATGTCTGGAACGTCACGATGGTGGCGTTCATCGCCGTCGGCTTCATGGCCAAGACGATCGACAGCTATTCCCGCGGCGTGGTTCTGCTCACCTATCTTGCCGGGATTCCGCTCGTGGCGTTGATGCGTTACGCGGTGGTGCGTCTCGTGACCGTGGCCAGCAAGACGGGCCGCATCAGCGCCCAGCGCGTGCTGCTCATCGGACGCGAGGCGGATGTGATGGCGTTCGTCTCGCGTCACCAGCCGTGGAATAGCGGACTGATGATCGAGGAGCTGGTGATCCTGACCGATGACCGTAGCGACGGGGCGGACGCCCGGGCGGCGTGCGCCTTGCGTGCCGATCTTGACCTTGCGGTGGCGCGCGCCCGCCAGATCCGCCCCGACAGCGTCTTCATCGCCTTGCCGTGGTCCGAGCGTCGCCTGATCGACGCCGTTGTCGACGCCCTCATCACCACTCCCGTGGCGATCCACCTGGCGCCTGAGCCCATCCTCGACCGCTTCGAGAATCCGCGCATCATCCGGACTGGCGGCGTCGCGAGTCTCGAATTGACGCCGCCGCCGCTCGGCCGGCTTCAGATCATCCTGAAGCGGCTGTTCGACCTGACGTTTGCGACGGTGCTCCTCATCCTGCTGTCGCCCCTGCTTCTCGCGCTCGCGGCTCTGATCAGGCTGGACAGTCCGGGCCCGGCGCTGTTCCGGCAGCGGCGTTATGGTTTCAACCAGCAACCGTTCCGCATCTACAAGTTCCGCACGATGCGCGTCATGGAGGACGGGGACGCGATCCGGCAGGCGACCGCCAACGACCCGCGCATCACCCGTATCGGGGCCTGGCTGCGCAAGCTCAATCTCGACGAGCTTCCGCAACTCATCAATGTCATCGAGGGGCACATGTCGCTGGTCGGCCCGCGGCCCCATGCGCTGTCCCATGACGAGGAATACATGCGCAAGATCGGGCTCTACGCTCGCCGTCACAACGTCAAGCCCGGCATCACGGGCTGGGCGCAGGTCCATGGCCTGCGTGGCGAGACCGATACCGACGACAAGATGGCCCGGCGCATCAGCTACGATCTCTGGTATATCGACAACTGGAGCCTGTGGCTGGACATCGCCATCATGCTTCGCACGGTGTTCAGCCCGAAGGCCTTCCGCAACGCGCGCTGAAGCCCGGCCTTTCGGACCGGTGCGGCCATGCGCTAGGAACAGAGCATGGTCCCGACCGACTTGTCCCCCTCTGCTCTCTCGCCTGCGCGTCTGGGCGCGCGTGCTTTCAAGCTGCTCGCCGAGCTGGCCCGTTTCAGCGACGAGCCCGGCAAGCTCACCAGGCTCTACCTGTCGCCGGCCCATCGCGCCGCGGCCGACCATGTCGCCGGGCTCATGCGCGCAGCCGGGCTCTCGACGCACATCGATGCGGCCGGCAGCGTGCAGGGACGGCTGGAGGGTCGTTCACCCGGCCTCCCGGCCGTGATGATCGCATCCCATATCGACACGGTCAGGGATGGCGGCCGGTATGATGGCAATCTCGGCGTCGTTGCCGGCATCCTTGTCGCCGAGGCGTTGCGGGGCGAAGCAGCAGGCCTTCCCTTCGCCATCGAGGTCGTCGCCTTCGGCGACGAGGAGAATGTCCGCTTTCCCACCAACCTCTCGACGGCCAAGGCGCTGGCGGGGGATTACGATCCTGCCTGGCTTGACGTCCGCGACGGCGATGGCGTGACGCTGCGCGAAGCGCTGATCGGGTTCGGCGGCGACCCATCGGGTATCCCAGCGTTGCGACGGCAGCCCGGGTCGGTTCTGGCCTATCTTGAAGTTCATATCGAGCAGGGACCGGTGCTGGAGGCGCAAGGCGAGGCGGTCGGGATCGTGACGGCCATCAATGCCCAGCTGCGCGCCCGCGTGCGGATCGGCGGCGAGGCCGGACATGCCGGCACCGTGCCGATGCGGCTGCGCAAGGACGCGCTGGCGGCTGCCGCCGAGATGGTGCTGGCGATCGAGGCCGTCGCAGCCAGCCATCCCGACGCCGTCGGCACGGTGGGCGTGCTGAAGCCTGAGCCCGGCGCGCCCAATGTCGTGCCGGGCGGCGCGAGCTTCACCGTCGACATCCGCGCCCCGCTCGACCAGACGCTCGCCGCCATGGAGACGCAGGTCCTTGAGCGCTGCGGCGCGATCGCGGCGCGGCGTGGCGTTCGATGGTCCTTCGAACCCTATTCCCGGACGGACGCAACGCCGATGGACGAAGGCCTACAGGCGGCTCTCTCGCACGGCATCGCACGGGCGGGCCTGAACCAGGCCCCGCGGCGGCTTCCATCCGGCGCCGGTCACGACGCCATGGCGATGGCGGCGCTCTGTCCAGCGGCGATGCTGTTCGTGCGCAACGAAAAGGGGATCAGCCACAGCCCGCTGGAGAACATGACGCCAGACGATGCCGGCGCGGCCATCCGCGTCCTCATCGAGACCGTGCGCACGCTTGCCGATCGCCATCGCTGATCGCGACATTGTGGGTCATGTGCGACGGCGCGCTGACGCCGCCCGCGCTGGCCGGCAGCGTCGGCGGGCCCCGCCTCGCCGGCAGCGTGGCCGGGCGCCGTCAGCCGCGCTGATGAGACCGCATCATGCGGGATCGAAGCGGATGTCCTGCTGTCCTTCCAGCAACACCTTGCGGCCAAGGGTGTAGAGGTTCTCCAGCCCGGAGGTCAGCGTGATGAAGTGGTTGCCCGAAAGCTGACCGGCCTTGGAGGCGAAGTTGACATAGCCGTAGGCGAGCAGGATTTCGGTCTCGCTGACACCGCCCGGATACAGGATGATCTGTCCCGGCGACGGATAGCAGGTGTTGTTCTCGAAGCCCACGCCGAAATCCATGTCGCCCAGCGGCATCCACACCCCTTCGCCCGACCAGCGCACATGGATGATCTTGCTGATGAACGGCAGGTGCCGCACGAAGGCCGCACACGTCTTGGGCGCCGCGTCCAGCTCGAGGCGCGCATCGAAGGTGAACGGGCCGGCTGTCACTTTGAGCATCTTCATGCTGTCCTCGCTGCTAGGAAATCAACGCGTCCGCTATGATCGGGAAACAGCACGTCGCGCAAGCGGCGTCGATGGGGCAACGCTCAACCGCCCGTCGCCCCAGCGGGTGGCCAGCCGCTATGGCGGCGTCACCGCGGTCAAGCCGCTGGACCTGACGGTTCCGGCCGGCGCGCTGGTGATGCGCGTCAACAAGGTCGCCCAGATGGGCACCCCGCGTGAGCTTTACGAAGCGCCCGACAACGTCTTCGTCGCCACCTTCAAGGGCGAGGCCAACCATGTGAAGGGCACGCTCGAGGCTGCGACGCCCGAGCACGGCATGGTCCGGCTCGACACGCTTGCGCTCGCGTTGCCCCGTCGCGGGCTGCCGTGTGGCCCGGTTGACGTCGTCATCCGGCCGGAAACTGTCAGCCTCGTCGATCCGCACACCGAGGGCTGCCCCACGGCCACTGTGCGCACCGCCACCTACATGGGCGCCCACGCCGAATACAATCTCGACACGCCTGTCGGGCCTCTCTTCGTCATCGCCCCCGAGGCCACGACCCTGCGCCCCCCAAGCGCGACTGTCGGCGTTATGCTGGCCGAACGCGGCGTATTTGCGGTGAAGCCCTGACCCGTGGCCGCACCGCTCGAGCGCATTGCGCCGCGCGTTGCCGCAACAAGGCAACGAGGTGGTGATGATGACGCACGCTACCGCCATCGCGTCCATGGTGCCGCTGGTGGAGATCACTCGCGTGGCGCGGGACGTGTACTGCAACCACCTCAGCGCGGTGGAAGCGTTCGGTGTCGCCGCCGTGATCTACTTCGTGCTGACCTTCTCCATTGCCGGCCTGTTCAAACTCATCGAGAAGCGCGCTCTGCGCCATCTCAGGCCGGCTGCGCAAGGCGTCGCCTGATGTTCACCCAGACCGTCACACTCGCAGCTGCCGCCCCGGGCGCCGCCTTCATGCGCAGCCTGCTGCATTGCGGCGAGCCGGGCGCAGGGCCCAAGGCCTACATCCAGGGCGGGCTGCATGGGGATGAAGGGCCGGGCATGCTCTGCGCCCATCGCCTGCGCGCGATACTGGCCGACCTTGAGGCGCGCGGCGCGGTGCGAGGCTACATCGCGCAGGCCTTCATGCCTTTGGCGCGTTGGCTTGGCGCCGTCGCGCTGCGCACCGCCAAGGTCTCCGGCGGAAGGCCCTTCGATGAGGTGATCTCGCGGCCCTGGGCGCAGAGCAGCGCTGGGCTCGACAAGGGCGGCGCCCTGGATGTGCCCGTCGCTGGCACGGTCGCGCTGCGCGGGCATCAGGACATGGACCGCGCGCTCGCCAAGGCCGATGCCGACGCCATCTTGAACTTCCTCGCCCTGCGCGGCCATCTCGCGATCGAGCCCGCCCGGCTGCCGGGCGGAACGATGCAAACCGACGCCGCGGGTCGGATGCAAGAACACCTGCGTGCAGGCGTCGGGCTTCGTCGTGTTTCGGCAGGCTCTCGGCACCATGCTCGCCGGGGTAACCCCGTGGCCGACATCGTCGACCCGGTCAGCGGCGCGTTGACGACGGTGCGGGCGCAAATCTCGGGTGTGTTCTTCGCCCGCTCGCCGACCCGCCTGACGCAGCCCGGCCGCGGGCTCGACAAGATCGCCGGCGCCGCGCCGTTTCGAACCGGCTATCTTCTAAGCCCCTGAGCGGCAAGCACCATGATTGCTATGCGCGCATTGCACGCCAGGGCCTCCGGCACCGTGTCCACCGTGCGCCGTTTCTCAGGGCCGAATCCATCGTCAAGCGTTTTGGCGCGGTGGAGGTGCTAAATGGGAGTTCGCTCAGCGCGGAACGCGGCGACGTTATTTCGATGATCGGCGCTTCGGGTTCCGGCAAGAGCACCTTCCTGCGGTGCCTGAACCTGCCCGCGCAGCCGAGCGCAGGGCGTATCATTCTCGCCGGCGAGCCCCTGACGTTGCGCAGAGGCTCGCATGGCGACCTTGAAACGTCGGACCCGCCGCAGCTCCGACGGCTGCGTTCGCGCGTCGCCATGGTGTTCCAGCAGTTGAACCTGTGGGCGCATATGACCGCGCTGCACACCGTGATCGAGGCGCCGATGCAGGTGCTCGGTCTCTCGCACACAGGCCACGCCACGCGCCGAGAGCTATCTCGAGCGCGTCGGTGTGATCCACCGCAAGGACGTCTATCCGGCTTTCCTGTCGGCGGAGAGCAGCAGCGCGTCGCGATCGCGCGGGCGCTGGCAATGGAGCAGGACGTCATGCTGTTCGATGCGCCGACCGTCGCACTCGATCCCGAGTTGGTCGGCGAGGGGCTGCGCGTGATGCGCTCGCTGGCGGATGATGGCCGCACCATGATCGACGTCACGCACGTGATGGGTTTTGCGCGCGACGGCTCCAACGGGGTCGTATTCCTGCATGGCCGCCTGATCGAGGAAGAGGGCGATCCGGCCGCCCCTCGCGCCAACCCGCGCGGCGAGCGACTGTGCGGCTTCCTGGCCAAGATCGTCGCTGAGCTGGCGGATCAGTCCTCCCGAAGGCCTTGGGTCTGGCGGTTCGCGCTGCTCACGACAGCCGCGCCCGCTCGAACTTCACGGGTGATCCGCCTTTCATGATAAGCGGCATGTGCCGGCCCTGTTCGGTGAGCAGAGACAGGTCCTTCAGCGGGTCACCGTCGACAACGATCAGATCGGCGTGCGCGCCCGGCGCGATCACGCCGATCTTGCCCTCCATCCGGCAGATCTTTGCAGCGTTCACGGTGGCGTGGGCGATGACTTCGTGGGCCGGCATGATGCGGCTGCGGATCACGAACTCCTGGCTCTGGTGACGATGCATAGCTGTGCCGATCAGGTCGGAGCCGTAGCCCAGCATGACGCCCGCGGCGCGCAGACGCTCCAGAGCGACCATGCCCCCCTTTCGCACCGTCTCGATCTTTGAGACCGATTCCGGCGGCAGCCCGAGCGACGCTCCTTCCTCCGCCAGCGCGTCATAGACAACCGTAGTCGGAACGGCCCACGCCCCCTTCTCCTTCATGAGCCGCGCGGTCGGCGCCTCGATCAGATTGGCGTGCTCGACCGACAGCACCCCGGCTTTCACCGCGCGGCTGATCGCTTCGTCGGTGTAGAGATGGGCCGCCACGTAGGTGCCGGCGTTGCGTGCCTCCTCGACGATCGCCTCAAGCTCCTCGTTGGCGAAGCCGAGGAAATGGATGGGGTCGGTCGGCGAGGCGACGCCGCCATTGGCCATGATCTTGATGAATTGAGCGCCGGCCTTGATCTCCTCGCGCACCGCTCGTCGGCAGTCCGGCACGCCGTCGACGATGCGGCCCAGCATGCCGAGCTTCTTCTCGAAGAAGGCGGTGGAGCGCGTGTCGAAACGGCCGCGGAAATCGGAGTGGCCGTTGGTCTGCGACAGGGCCTTGCAGCAGATGACGAGGCGTGGGCCGACGATCAGCCCCTCGTCAGACGCCATTTGCAGGCCGATGTCGGCGCCGGCCACGTCGCGCACGGTGGTGAAGCCGCGCATCAGCATGCCGTTCATGATCTGCGCTGCGCGCAGGGCGACATAGGCGTCGGGCAGCATGGCGTTATGACCAAGATTGGTCAGCGCCGCCGTGACGTGAACATGGCAATCGATCAGCCCGGGCATCAGCGTCCTGCCCTTCAGGTCGAGGCGGCGCGCCGAAGCTGACGCGATCGGCCGTTCGGAGACCTCCCGGATCATGCCGCCGTCGATCAGCACCGACACGCCGCCATGCGGCCGGTCTCTGGTTCCGTCGACGATGGCGGCGTTCTCGATCAGAAGCGGCTTGCTGGCCTTGGCCATGACGAAATGTCCTTTCAGGCAGGAATGGATGCCGCAGCGCGGGCGAAGGGCAGGGCAAGCACTGGGGCGAACAGCTCCAGCGCGGCGACATCGGCATCGCTGTAGGCGTTCTCCCGGTCGAGCACGTTCATGGTTCCCAAAACCTGTCCGAAGGCGATGACGGGCACATTGATGCACGAGCCGCAGCCAAGGCGGCGAATCAGCGCATGGTCGAAGAACGCCCACTCGATATCGGCATGGGTGCGGCCATGCCAGCTCTTCAGGCCGCCGATGACGTGGTCGGTCCACGGCGTCACTCCCAGCGGCTTGCGGCCAGTTAGCGGGTAGTGGACCGGGTCGCTCGTGTGGATGCGCTCCACCTCCCGTCCGCCCTCGATCACCACGAGCAGCGTGAACAGCCTGTGGCCGACCAGCGTCTTCACGCTGGCGTCGAGTGTGGCGTAGAGTGCTTGCGGCCCTGAGCCGGAGGCGAGCGCGCAGGCGCATGCGGCGAGGTGATCGAGCGTGCTCATGCGGGAGCCCTCTGGTTCTGTTCGGGAAACAGGCCTTGCGGCCTCAGCCGCAACAGGATGACCAGCGTCAGACCCACCATGATTTCGCGCAGCGCCGCCATCTGGCCGGGCGATACGCCCGGAATGAGTTCGGCCAAGAAGCGCGTGGCCTCCAGGAAGGCGATCAGCAGATAGGCCCCCGCCAGCGCGCCGAGCGGCCGTCCCACTCCGCCGGCTGTGACGGCCAAGAAGACATAAACCGTGATGAGCGGCTGGTAGATCTCGGGCGCGACGAACGATGTGTAGTGGCCATGGAGCGCGCCCGCGAGCGCGGCCAGTGCCGCAGCAAGCGCAAAAGCTTCAGCCTTGAGGCGCACGACCGGCTTGCCGGCGACGGCCGCCACCGTCTGATCCTCGCGGATCGCGCGCAGCGCGCGGCCCCAGGGACTGCTGGCCAACCGCGTGAGCGTCAGATGGAGCGCAAGCGCCGCCGCCGTCACGATGCAGAGCATGGCGAGGTGATAGCCGACACCCCAGTCTCGCGGCACGATCGCTGGCACGCCGGCGATGCCGTCGGTTCCGCCCGTCAGCCAGATCTCGTTGGATGCGATCAGCCGGAGCACCTCCGCGAAGCCCAGCGTGACAATGGCGAGGTAATCGTCGCGCAATCTGAGCGTTGACACTGTGACGACGAGGCCCATGACGGCGCCGGCCCCAAGGGCGGCGAGCAGTCCGACGGGTATGGCCGCGCCGCCCCATTTCGTTGTCATGGCGGAGGCGTAGGCACCGATTGCGAAGAAGCCGACGAGGCCCAGATTGACCAGCCCGGTCAACCCCCAGGACAGGGTCAGCGACTGGGCCATGATGGCGTAGATGCCGGCCACCACCAACACAAAGACAACGTAGTTGAGGATCCCCGTGCTCATGCCGCGCGCTCCCCGAACAGGCCCGACGGGCGGAAGGTGAGGATCACGAGGATGATCACGAAGCCGATGGCGAGCCGGTAGTTCGGGGCCAACAGCAGCACGGTCAGCTCCTCGGCGATGCCGATGACGAGCGCCCCCGCGACCGCGCCGGGTATCGACCCCAGCCCGCCCAGCACGGCGGCGGCGAATACCGACAGGATCAGGCGAAAGCCGGTGAGCGGATCGGCGGCTGTGTCGAGCGCGACCAGCATGCCGCCGACGCCCGCCAGCCCGCCTGCAATGGCTACAGTGATCGCGGCCACTTTTGTCGGATTGACGCCCTTGAGGCGGGCGAGGTCGGGATTGTCGGCGATGGCCCGCATGGCGCGACCCATCCGTGTGTAGTTCAGCGCTAGCCACAGCACCGCCATGATGGCCAGCGCAACGGCAAGGTTCTCCAGTTGCTGCGGCGAGACACGCAGCTCCCAGAAGCGGATGTCGCGCAGGAGAGGGGTGTCGTAGCCTCGCGGATCGTTGCCGAACGCGAACCGTATGACATTCTCCAGGACGACCCCCGCCGCCAGCGAGCAGATCGCCATCATCAACGCGCCGGCGTTCTCGAGCGGGCGGATCGCGCCCCATTCGATGGCCAGAGCGGCGAGCCCGGCGCTGACGAAGGTTGCCGCCAGTGCCCATTCGACGCCGAAGCCGAACACCGCGTTTGCCACCCAGCCGCCGTAGGCCCCTGCCGTGGCGATCGCGCCGATTGCGAAGTTGGGATAGCGCAGCACCGCGAAGATGGCGGTGAAGCCGATCGCCGGCACGGCGAGGATCGTGCCGGAGACCAGACCGTTCAGGATCGCCTGGAGGACACTTGAAAGCATGGCGCGCTGCCGTCAGGAGACACGCACCAGCGTCATCTTGCCTCCCTTCACCTGCTCGTAGCGGAACTTCACCTCGGTGATATCGCCCGTTTCGGTGAAGTCGCAGGGGCCGGATGCGCCGTCATAGTCGATCTTGCGGCCGGCTGCGATGGCGCGCAGACCTTCGACCGCGCTGTCGATGCGCTCGCCCCCACCCTGACTGACGCGCCGAACCGTGTCGCGGATGGCTTGGCCGGACGCCTCGCCGGCCTGTGCCATGGCGAGGATGGCGAGGTTCGCGTGGTCGAAGATCTGGCAGGAGAACGGGTCGGGGCCGGCCTGACCGGTGATCTGCGCGACCTTGCGCCAGGCGGCGGAGCCCTCCTGCGGTGAGGGCAGCATCCCATAGGCGCCCTCCACCGCGTCGGGCTGACCGACCGCGTCGCCAAGGCGCGGGTGGATCGAATAGCCCGGCACGACTATGCGGCCCTTGTAGCCGGGCCTTAACAGATCGCGCATGGGCACCGGGGTGTCGGTCAGGTAGCCGCCGACGAAGATGCAGTCAGGGCGGAAGCGCAGCGCCTGATCCACCTCCGTGCGCAGCGATGGCTTTTTGTCGTCGTAGATCAGCAGCTCCGTCACCCCGCCGACCTTGTCGTAGGTGGCCTTGAAGTTGGCGAAGGTCGACTGCGTGAACGGCGTCTGCGGCATCATGAAGAAGCAGCGCTTGCCGCCGCCGGACACCTCCAGCGCGAACTCCGCGAACTTGCGGCCCTGTAGCGTCGTGTTCGGCTGCGTGCGCACCAGCCAGCCATTGTGCGGCAGTTGCGTGATCGAGTCGGCACCCGAGACAGTGAACAGGAAGGTCTTGCTCTCCCAGCACAGCGGCGCGACAGCGGTGGTGACGGCGGAGGCCCAGGTGCCCATGACCGTCAGGACGCGATCGACATCGATCAGCTTGCGGGCGGCGCGCACTCCGGCTTCGGCATTGGTCTGGTCGTCTTCCGAGATCACCTGGATCTGACGCCCGAGCAAGCCGCCGGCGGCGTTGACCTCGTCGGCAACGGCGCGCACCACATTGGCCATCACCGGCCCGTATTGCCCGCCGGAGCCGGTCAGCGGCGTAAGCGTGCCAAGCCGGATCGGCCCGGATTGGGCGCGAACGATAGCGGGAAGGGCGAGCGTCGAGATGCCGCCGATCAGGGTGGCGCGGCGAGTCATGCGCATGGTGTGCGTCCTCTCTGGTGTCGTTCGGGTCGGTCCGTCGCGGCGTTGGCTCGCCGCTGCCTCTTTTGCAGGATCATCATGCCGGCTTTCGCCCGCCAAGAAAGAGCCGGCGAATGTCGTCGTCCGCAGCGAGCGCGCGGGCCTCATCCTCCCGCGCGACGCGGCCATCGACCATCAGCGTGGCGCGGTCGGCAATGTGCAGGGCATCGATCGCGTTCTGCTCGACCATCACCACCGCAACCTCTCCGGCGGCGAGCTTGCGGACGGTGGCAAAGAGTTCGTCGGCGGCCTTGGGTGACAGGCCCGCCGTTGGCTCGTCGAGCGCAAGAACGCGCGGTTTGGCCATCAGCGCGACCCCCATGGCGAGCAGCTGCCGCTGGCCCCCGGACAGCGTCCTCGCCAGCTGCCTCCGGCGCTCGGCCAGCAGCGGCAGCAGGGCGAACACCGCGTCCCGGCGTTCCTTGAAGCGCTTCGGCGCAATGTGGACGCCCATGGCGAGGTTCTCCTCGACCGACAGTGCGCCGAAGACGTTGCGCTCCTGTGGCACGAAGACCAGCCCGGCGGCCAGGATTGTCTGCGGCGATTGCCCTGCAAGCTCCGCCCCATCGAGACGAACCGCTCCCGCCTTGGGCTTGAGAAGCCCGGCGGCCAGTTTCAGGGCCGTGGACTTGCCTGCCCCATTTGGGCCGATCACGGCGTGCAGCTCGCCTCTGTCGACGGCGAGATCGACGCCCTTGACCACATGGTCTACGCCGCCATAGCCGCCGATGAGGCCTCTGATCTCGAGCCGGCTCATCGACGTCCTCCAAGATAGGCTTCCTGCACGGCGCGGTTCTCGCGCACGTCATCGAAGCAGCCTTCAGCAAGCCGCTTGCCCAGCGCGAACACCACGACATGGTCCGCGATGCGCTCGACCAGCGCCATGTCGTGCTCGATCAGCAGCACGGTGCGCCCCTCGGCCACGATGGCGCGCAGTTCGTCGCCGATCTCTTCCGCCAGCGTCGGATTGACGCCTGCCGCAGGCTCGTCAAACAGGATCACCGCGGGCTCGGCCATCAAGGCGCGACCGATCTCCAGCAGTTTCTTCTGGCCGCCGGATAGTTGGGTGACGCGGCTGTCGATGACATGGCCCAGCCGGAGCCGGCGCGCTACGGACAGAGCTTTTTCGGCGAGCTCCTCCTCGCGACACCGCGCGGCGCTTGAGCCAAGCAGGGCCGTCAGCAGGCTCTCGCCTGGCTGCTTCTGACCGTAGAGCATCAGGTGCTCGAAGACGCTCATCTTCGGCAGGCCACGCGCGATCTGGAAGGTTCGGATCATGCCAGCCTGCGTGATGCGCTCCGGCTTCAGGCCGATGAGTTCGCGGCCGAACAGGGTGACGCTGCCTGTATCGGGGCGGATGAGGCCCGACAGCACGTTGAACAATGTCGTCTTGCCGGCCCCGTTGGGCCCGATCAACGCGGTCAGTCGAGCCGTCTGCACGCTCAGGCTCGCCCGGTCCAGCGCCAGCAGGCCCCCGAAGCGCACCGTGATGTCGCTGGCGATGAGAGCCATGGCGACCGCGGGAGGCATCGCGGCGGTTGGCTCTTGGGCTGCGGCCAGCCTCACCGCGCCGCCTCCGTCTCTGCTTGCTCGCCTGCATGCTGGCCGAGATACAGCGCTGCGGCGCGGTCGTCGGCCAGCAGCGCGGCCGCGCCACCGGCCAGCGCCACTTTGCCGCCATCCAGCACGACGCCTCGATCAGAGATCGCGAGAGCCTGCCGCGCCCGCTGCTCGATCAGCAGCACCGCGGCGCCAAGGGCTGGCAACTGCCGGATGCGAGCGAAAGTCTCGGCCACCAGCACCGGCGACAGCGCGGCGGTCGGCTCGTCGAGCACGATCAGGCGCGGGCGTGTCATCAGGGCGCGGGCATAGGCGAGTTGCTGGCGCTCGCCCCCCGACATCGAGCCGGCGCGGGAGCGGGCGCGGCGAGCGAGCGCGGGAAAGGCGGAGAACAGCTCGTCGATGCGTGCGGCCCGATCCTCCACTCCCGAGACGACCAGGAGGTTCTCGCGCACGGTCAGTGACGGAAAGATGTTGGACACCTGCGGCACATAGGAGACGCCGCGCGCCGCGCGCCGTTCGGTCGGCACGCCCAGCAAGCTCTCGCCCTCGAAGCGGACCTCCCCCGACATCCGCGGCAGAAGCCCCACGATCGCTTTCGCCAGCGTCGACTTGCCCGCGCCATTGGTGCCGGCGACGGTGACGATCTCTCCGCGTTCGAGCGTCATCGAGACGCCGTTGAGGATGTTGACCTCGCCATAGCCGCCGCGGATGTCGATCAGCTCAAGCACGCTCATGCCGCAGCCCCATCGAAGGCGGCCCCGCCGAGATAGGCGTCCCGCACCTCGCCGCGCGACAGCACCTCGCGCGGCGCTCCCGAGGCGATCAGCCGACCCTCGCTCATCACGTGCAGCGTCGCGACCAGCCGCGCCAGTGCGCCAAGATCGTGCTCGATGATCAGGAAGCCCATGCCGCGCGCGTTGAGGTCGCGGATGCGGTCGATGATCTCGCCGATCAGCACCGGTTTAACCCCGGCGAAGGGCTCGTCGAGCAGCATAAGGCGCGGGTCGGTCATCAACGCGCGGCCCATTTCCAGAAGTTTCTTCTGCCCGCCCGAGAGCATCGCGGCAGGCTGGTCCAACACCGATGCGAGCCTTAGGAAGGTGGCGACCTCCCGCGCTTTCGCGTCGATCAGCCGTTCGTCGCGCGCGACGCGACCAGGGTGCAGGAACAGCCCCCTCAAGGTCTCGCCCGCCTGCTCCGGCGCTGCGGCCATCAGGTTTTCGCGCACGCTGAGTTGGCCGAACTCGCGCGGCACCTGGAAGGTGCGGGCGACACCGCGGCGCGCGCGCAGATGCGACGCCTCGCCGGCGACATCATGGCCATCGATCAGCACCCGGCCGGAATCCGGCTTCATGAAGCCGGTGAGCATAGCGAACAAGGTCGACTTCCCCGCCCCGTTCGGACCGGCGAGCCCGACCAGTTCACCCGGCCCGACCGTGAGCGACACGGCCCCGACGGCGCAGAAGCCGCCGAAGCTCTTGCTCAGTCTCTCCGCAGCGAGGGTGAGGCCGGCGCGATCCCCACTCATGGGCGCGCCTTCCTGCCCATCAGGCCGTCCGGCAGGTAGATCATGAACAGGACCAGCGCGACGCCGACCACGCCCAACCGGATCGAGGCCATATCGACGGCGGAGACAAAGGGCAGGATGTCACGCAGGAAGCGCGAACCCTCGAGAAACAGCATCAGCAGCGCCGCGCCGACGATGGCGCCGGAGATGCGGCTTGCCGCACCCATGATGATGGCCATCCAGACATAGAAGGTAACCAGCGGCGTGAACTGGTCCGGCGAGACATAGCCGATGTAGTGCGCATTGAAGGCGCCCGCGACGCCTGCGAGGCAGGCGCCGAGCATCAGCACCTTGATCTTGAAGTGCGCCGGATCCTTGCCGAGCGCCTTCACCGCATCCTCGTTGTCGCGTATGGCTTGCAGCAACCGTCCGAACGGGCTCTTCGCGAGGCGCAGGAACAGCGCGATCGCGACCGCGTTGACCACGAGCAACATCCCGAGCGTCGCAAGCCCGGAAGGCATCCCCACGCCAAGCCCCTCGAACAGGCGCGGTATGCCAGGGATGCCCTGCACGCCATTGGTCAGCCACTTCTCGCTGGTGACGACGAGGCGAACCGTCTCCGAGAAGCCGAGCGTGACGATGGCGAAGTAGTCATCGCGCAGCCTCAGAGCCACCAGCCCGATCGGCCACGCGGCGAGCGCGGCGAGGATGGCGGCGACGATGAATCCGACGATCAGCGGCTGGCCGCCATAGACCGAAAGGATGGCCGCTGCATAGGCGCCGATGCAGAAGAAGCCGACGTGTCCGAAGTTGATCAGGCCCGTCAAGCCGAACTGAAGCGTCAGCCCGAGTGCCATCAGGACATAGATCGCGGCCACGATGGCAATGGCGAGAAGATAGGCCTCCATCAGCAGGGCCCTCGTCTCATCGCACGACCTCCATCCGGCCGAACAGTCCTCGGGGCCTGACCAGCAGCACCACCAGGATCACGAGGAAGGCGATCGCCAGCTTGTAGGTGAAACCGATCACGGGCGTCGCCATCTCCTGCGCGACGCCGATGATGAGCCCTGCCGCAACCGCGCCGACCGGGTTGCCGATGCCGCCGAGGATAGCGGCGGCGAAGGCTGGCAGCAGCATGTCCCAGCCGATCTCGGGGGAGACCACCGTCTTCACCCCGAGAATCGCTCCTGCCACGGCCGTCACTGCGCCGGCGAGCAGCCAGAGCGCGATCATGACCCGCGTCGGCGAGATGCCCGAAACCCGGGCAAGGGAGGGATCATCAGCGACCGCCCGCATCTGCCGTCCGATCGGCGTCAGATGCAGGATGGCGAAGACCATCGCAAGCGCAGCGATGCCCACGCCGGCAAGCGTCAAGTCGTTGGGGTGGACGCGCACCCCCTCGATTCTCCAGGGCCGCATCAGCGGCAGCTGGAACACCTGCTGTGCGTGGCCGAAGGCGACACCCAGCATGGCGCGGATGGCGAAGGCGACGCCGATCGAGGCGACCAGCAACGCCACCGCCGCCCGGCCCGCCAGGCGCCGGAAGACGAGACCGTAGGCTGCGAGCCCGATCAGCGCGCCGGTCGCCGCACCGGTCAGCCCGCCGACGATCAGCAGTCCGCTGGCCTTGTAGCCATGCAGCGCCGCGTAGGCTCCGGCGGTCATCATGTCGCCGGCGGCGGCATTGGGAAAGCGCGCGATGCCGAAGACAAGGGTGATGGCGAGCCCGCCAAGACCGATGACGAGGCCGGACACGACCCCAGCGACAGCGAGCTCGATCCAGTGCGTCATGCGTCAGATCTTCACCACGTAACGGCGCGTGAGCTGACCACGATTGATGAAGAATACGCCGAAATCGGGCGTGACGTCGCCGAACTGATCAAAGTCGAGGACGGACGACGCGCCCTGATAGTTGACCTTACGGCCGGCTTCGAGCGCGGCCTTGCCGGCGGCGAAGGTGAACACCTCCTCACCCGCCGGGTTGGCGACCTCGCGGATCTTGGCGTTGATCGCGGCTGTGTTGGCGTTCGCGCCGGCCGCCTGGATGGCGAGTGCCAACACGATCACCATGTCCCAAGTCATGGCAGCGTAGATGTTCGAGGCGCCGGGCTGGTTCATTGCAGCGCGGTAGGCCGCGTCGTAGGCGGCGAAGGACGGTGCCTGCTCGTTGGACACCGAATCCACGGAAATCAGACCTTCGGTCGCCTCGTTGCCCAGCGCCTGGATCAGCTGCGGGTTCGCGGCCCAGCCGGGGATGATCCACTTGTTGGTTTCGCCCAGCTGGAACCACTCGCGCAGGATGATGGTGGTGTCGGGAAGGAACGAGCCCATCACGATCACATCGGGCTTTGCTGCCAGCACGCGCTGCAATTCGGCGCGGTAGCTCGGCTGGTTCGGTTCGTAGACCACTTCGGCCACGACCTGGTTGCCCTTGGCCTCCCAGGCCCGCTTGAAGCCGGTGGTGTTGCCGATGCCCGAGGCGTTGTTGAAGGCCATGGTGGCGGGCCGCTTGTAGCCCTCGCGCACGGCGATCTCGGCGAATGCGCGGCCGAACCGGTCGTTGGTGGCCTGATAGCGGTAGAGCAGTCCCTTGGCGTTGGCCGGCGGCGTGGAGAGCGCCGGCGCCCCGGAGGTGTTGAACAGGAAGATGTCAGCGTCGTTGGTGAGCGGCGCCACCGCCAGCGACACGCCTGAGGACCAGGTGCCGAGGATGGCCTGGACACGGTTGACCTCGATGAGTTTCTTGGCGGCCAGAACCGCGGCCTGCGGGTTGGTCTGCGTATCCTCCGCGAAGACCTCCAGCCTGCGCCCGGCCGCGCCGCCAGCCGCGTTCACGGCCTCGGCTGCCGCCAGGATCATCTTCTGCATGCCCGATCCATAGGGCGAGCCCGCGCCCGTGATCGGGTTGAGCGCGCCGATGCGGAACGCGGGCGATTGCGCCTGCGCTCCCGAACCGACCAGCGCGGCCGCCAGCGCCGACGCGCCGGCCATGATCGTCTCTCGGCGGTTCAGGCCCTCGATTGCCCCCTTCATGCGACTCTCCCTTCTTGCGTTGCAGTGCCGCGGTCGGCGTGCATGGCGCCGGATACGGATTTCGCCTTCGCGCATTTCGCCCTCTTGACGACGCGTTGGCCGCCGACAAGCTCGTTGAGCTGCCGCTTCCAGAAGCCGAGCAGCGCGCGATAGTAGGGCGTATCGTCGCGCAGCACCGTTTGTACGCCCATGCCTCGCAGCAAGCACAGTGTCGCGTTGAGCGCAGTTCCGATTTCGGCATCGGGCAATCCGCTGGCACGGAAAAAGGTGCGCCAGATGCCATCCAACGCGCCGTGGAAGTCCTTCACCAACGGCACGAGCTTGCCATGCAGCACGTCATTGTGCCGCGCTTCGGTGACATGCTCCAGAGTGATGAGAAACAGTCGCCCCGAAAACATGACCCACAGGCGATCAAGGAATGCGTCGAGATCGAGCCTTCCCGCCGCGACCTCCTCTGCGAGCGAGGCGATCTCGCGTGTCGCCCGCTTCAGTTCATGGTCGACGGCCTCCGCCACGAGGTCGTCCTTGCTGGCGAAATGATGCGTTAGCGCACCGCGAGAGACGCCCGCCGCATCGGCGATGTCGACAGTGGCGGTGCGGGCATAGCCATGGTGGTGGAGATGATCGAGGGCAGCCTCGATCAGTCGTCTCCGTGTCTCGGCCGAGCGCATCTGCTGCGTGCGGCGGCCGCGGCTCTCTGACGGCGCGCCGCGCGCGGGCGGCGGGTCCTGGCCCGGGTCTTGCCGCTTCGCATCGGCCTCAACGGGGTCCATGGCGTCAAACCGGCGCGTGCGCGCGCCGACGGAGCGCGCAGGTAGCGCTGCCCTCCCTGTTCGGGCGCCGGTCGTCTCAGCCTGGCTGGAAACGATTTTTCCGGACATCACCCTTCTGGACCCCGTCACCCGACCGATGATCACAAACAATCAAGTCTGTTTGTTTTAGAGCATCATGCGGGAGGGCCATGTGTCAAGCGCGTCGCGTTCTGCTGGCCCAGGTCATTCACCTGGCCGATGGCCGTCAGTCGCCGGTCCGCTCGAAGCGTTTGCGCAAGGGGATGGCGATCAGCGACAGCCCCGCCAGCCCCACAAGTCCGGCGATGATCTCTGGCGTCAGGATCGAGCCCGGGGTGATCGCGCCGCCCCGGTCGAGCACGGAGCCGAGTCCTGCTCCGGTCAGCGAGAACACCGCCGTGCCCGGAATGATGCCGAAGAACGTGGTGACCACATAGGTGATCAGCGGCACGCCGACGAAGGCGGGCACGAGGTTGACCAGAAAGAACGGGAACAGCGGAACGAGACGCAGCGCCAGCAGATAGGATACGGCGTTGCGCCGGATGCCTTCGGCCAGCCTCGCCGCCGGCGCGCCGAAGCGGTCGAGCGCATGGTCGCCAAAGATCGCCTTGGCGAAGACGAAGACAAGGGCAGCACCGATCGTCGCACCCGTGACGGTCAGCAGCGTGCCGAGCACCGCTCCGAACAGGAAGCCGCCGGCCAGCGTCAGGACCACCGCGCCGGGGAACGAGAACGCAACGGCCACGACATAGACCGCGACATAGGTTATCGCGGCGACCACGACGTTGCCGCTGACCCAGACCGTCAGGGTCTCGCGATGCGTCCTGAGCGTGTCGAGCGAGAGGAAGCTCGCCAGCCCCGACCAGCGCAGCACGGCGAAGGCCGCAAGTGCCGCCAGCACCAGCCAGAGCCTGCGATCTGCGAGGATTGCGGACAGCGACATGCCGGAGAAGATGGCACGCCGATCCCTTTCACGGAAGCCGCCGCCAGGGGACGTCAAGCCGTGGCGGATTTTCACGAGGATGTCGCGCGGATTGCCCGCGCCGATGTTCGGTGAAACACCGCCAGATGGGCAGCGCATGGACCTTGGCGCTCCCAAGGGGACTCGAACCCCTGTTTTCGCCGTGAGAGGGCGACGTCCTGGACCGCTAGACGATGGGAGCGGGAGCGGTGCGTATAAGGCGCCGACCGGAGGGGTTCAAGCGCTTTTTCACCGGGACGGTTGCGGCTCTCGCGCCGCCATGGCAAGCGCTCCGGGATGACGGGCGAAACACGACGAAACGGTGTGCATGAGGGGCCCGGCGTAACCGGCGTCACGCGCACGATCGCGACGGTTGCGCCGGTCGAGGCCGCCGGCCAGCGTCTCGACCGCTGGCTGGCGGATTCCGTGGGCGATGTGAGCCGCAGCCGGCTGAAGGCGCTGATCGAGGCGGGACAGGTGACGGTCGATGGCGATGTCATCACCCAGCCCCGTCATCACCTGAAAGGCGGCGAGCAGGTGCGCGTGGCGCTGCCCCCTCCCGAGGAGGCCACGCCCCCCGCCCAGCCGATCCCGCTGGTCGTGGTGCACGAGGATCCCGATCTGATCGTCATCGACAAGCCCGCGGGGCTGGTGGTCCATCCGGCCGCGGGCCATGCTGACGGCACGCTGGTCAACGCATTGATCGCCCATTGCGGCGAAGGCCTGTCCGGCATCGGCGGCGTTCGTCGCCCCGGCATCGTGCATCGGCTCGACAAGGATACCTCCGGCCTGCTGGTGGTGGCCAAGAATGACGCCGCGCATCAGGGGCTGAGCGACCAGTTCGCCGATCATGGCCGCACGGGCGCGCTGAAGCGGGCCTATCTCGCGCTCGTCTGGGGCGTGCCGCGGCGCACACGCGGCACGATCCGCACCTTCATCGACCGCAGCCCGCGCAACCGGGAGAAGATGGCGGTGATGCCCGAGGGCCGCGGCAAGGAGGCGATCACGCATTACGAGGTGATCGAGACATTTCCCCACGGCGCGGCTGAACCGGTCGTGTCCCTGGTGCGGTGCAGCCTCGAAACGGGCCGGACGCACCAGATCCGGGTCCATATGGCTCATCTCGGCCATCCGCTTCTGGGCGATGCGGTCTACGGAGCAGGGTTCGCGACGCGCGCGGCGCGCCTCGGTCCGGCGGCGCGCGACGCGCTTGCGGCGCTGGGGCGACAGGCGCTTCATGCCGCGTTGCTCGGTTTCCGGCACCCACGGACAGGCGAGATGCTGATTTTCGAGAGCAATCCACCCGAAGATTTTGCACGTATGCAAGATGAGCTCGCATTTCCGTGAGCCGGTCTTGGCGCAGTTGCCCATTTTCGGCCACGGTTGAGCATTGTAAGGTGTGTGTGCTCGGTCGCCTCAGGGTACAGGGGTCGAGCCGTGCGCCCGCCTCGGCATGAGGGGGCCGAACAGGAGGACGCCATGACCACAGCCAGCTTGCCCGCCATCGCTGCGGACGGTGGTCTGTCCCGGTATCTCGACGAGATCCGGAAGTTTCCGATGCTGCAGCCCGACGAGGAATACATGCTCGCGAAGCGCTACCGCGAGCATGGCGACCCGCAGGCCGCTCATCGACTCGTAACCTCGCATCTGCGGCTCGTGGCCAAGATCGCCATGGGCTATCGGGGCTATGGCCTGCCGATCGGCGAGGTCGTGTCCGAGGGCAATGTCGGGCTCATGCAGGCAGTGAAGCGCTTCGAGCCGGACAAGGGCTTTCGCCTTGCCACCTATGCGATGTGGTGGATCAAGGCCTCGATCCAGGAATACATCCTGCGCTCATGGTCCCTGGTCAAGATGGGCACCACCGCCAATCAGAAGAAGCTGTTTTTCAACCTGCGCAAGGCGAAGAGCCGCATCTCGGCGCTCGACGAAGGCGACCTCCGACCCGATCAGGTGAAGCAGATCGCCACGCGCCTCGGGGTCACCGAACAGGAGGTGGTGGAGATGAACCGCCGCCTCGGCGGGGACGCATCGCTCAACGCGCCGCTGCGCGAGGAGGGCGACGGCGAATGGCAGGACTGGCTGGTGGACGAAAGCGCCAGCCAGGAGGCCCGGCTCGCCGAAAGCGAGGAGACCGACAACCGCATGGCTGCGCTGCGCGAAGCGCTCGGCGTTCTCAATGCCCGCGAGCGCCGCATCTTCGAGGCGCGCCGCCTCGCTGATGAACCGATCACGCTGGAGGAGCTCTCCGAAGAGTTCGGCGTGTCGCGCGAACGTGTCCGCCAGATCGAGGTGCGCGCCTTCGAGAAGGTGCAAGAGGCTGTGCGCGCCGCAGTGAAATTGCGCGAGCAGCCTGCCGCCACAGCGCGGCTTCCGGCGCCGGCGTGAGGGTCCGGCATCACCGACCGGATCATCCGCAAGGCTGCCGGACGGGTGGACGTGATGATGTGGGTCGACGGCGTGGCGTCGTCTGAGCAGAGCAGGCCGCCAAGGTGCGGCCGCGCGATCGCCGGCGCCTGTTCAGGACTGTCCGTTCACTGTTGCCAGGCGCGCATGGCCTCGGCCAGGCGCTGTTCGCCGGACACGCCCTTCTCGAAGGCGATGATGGCCCTGCGGCCGGAGGCGAAGCGCACGGGTATGTCGATCCAGTTGCGCGTGCGCATGACATCGAGATTGCGGTTCAGCTCGACATCCACCCGCGACAGCGCGGTCACGAACAGGTTCTCGCCCAGGGCGCTGGTGATGCCGGCCAGCGGCGCGCCACGCTCGGTCTCTTCGGTCTTGAACTGCGGCACGCCCGCCTCGCGCACCGCGCCGTTGCCATCGTCGCTGCTGCGCGTGAAGCGCATGCCGACAATGTGCGACGCCGGAAACGCCGCGTCCTCGTTGCGCCGGATGGTGAAGGTGAGAGCAAGGCCGATCTCGGCGAAGTCGACATCGGCGCGCAGAACCGTCTCGATGCGCCGTCCCTGCGTGGCCCCGCCTGTCTCGACACGCCAGGTCGCGCGGCCCTGTATGGCGCGCGGCTGCTGGCTTGCATCCGCCGGCTCGATATAGATGACCGCACGCTGCGCCACCGACACGCCCCCTGGCGCGGATGGGACCGGGCCTGGCTGCGTCGACTGCGGTGGGGCGGGCATCTGCTGGGCTGGAGCCGCCGGGGCGGGCGACTGCGGCGTGGCGCCGCTCTCGCCGGCGCGTTCGCTGATCTTGCCGCCGGGCGTCGGCTGGACCGGTTGCGTGGTTTGCACCGGTGGCGGCGTGTCCGGAGGTTGCGCCTGGTTGACCGTGTAGGCGGTAAACGCGATCGCGCCGATCACCAGTCCGACGCCGCCGACAACCACCGCCCCGCGCCAGGGCAGGGCACGGCGCGGCTGCGCACGCGCGATGTCGAGACGCGGGCGTCCCGCGGCAGCAGGCGCGTTCGCCATGGCGCCGCCAGCCAGTTCCGCATCGCTGCCGGGGCTATCTTCGCCGGCCGGCTCGTGGAGCGCATCGCGCTGAAGCCTCGTTGCTTCCGGTGGCGTTTCCCGCTGGGGGGAGGGTTCGCGCAGCCCCTCGCGTGGCTGCGCCTCCGGCCCCAGCCCAGCATCGTCGAATGGCGGCAGCGCCTGTTCGCGTTCGATCCGCGTGATCGCCTCTTGCAGCGCGAGCCGTTGGCGGGCGATCTCGGTTTCCGAGACGGGCGGGTTCATGCCGCGCAGCTGCGCGACCAGAACGGTCATGGCCCGGTCGTAGACCGCGCGACGCGCCTCGGGTGTGTTCTCGCTCAGCCCTGCGATGGCCCTCGAGAGGACCGGGTAGAAGTCCGCCATGGATCAGCACATTCCCCGGCTCGCGCCCTCGGTCAACCCTCGAACGGATTGCGCACAAGAATCGTGTCGTCGCGCTCCGGCGAGGTGGAGAGCACCGCAACCGGCGCTCCGATCAGTTCCTCGATGCGGCGCACATACTTGATGGCCTGCGCCGGCAGCTGACCCCAGCTGCGCGCGCCGGCGGTCGATCCGGTCCAGCCTTCGACCGTCTCGTAGATCGGCTCGACCCGGGCCTGCGCCGCCTGCCCCGCCGGAAGCGTCTCGATCACCTGTCCATCGAGGCGATAGCCGACGCACACCTTGATCGTCTCGAAGCCATCGAGGATGTCGAGCTTGGTAAGCGCGATGCCGTTCATGCCGGAGGTTTTCACCGTCTGGCGCACCAGGCAGGCGTCGAACCAGCCGCAGCGGCGCTTTCGCCCCGTCACCACCCCGAATTCGCGGCCCCTCTGCCCGATCAGCTCGCCGATCTCGTCGTTGAGCTCGGTCGGGAACGGACCTTCGCCGACGCGTGTCGTGTAGGCCTTGGCGATTCCGAGCACATAACCGACCGCGCCCGGGCCGAGGCCCGAGCCGGTGGCGGCCTGCCCGGCCACGATGTTGGACGACGTGACGAACGGATAGGTGCCATGGTCGACATCCAGAAGCGCCCCTTGCGCCCCTTCGAACAGGATACGCTTGCCGGCGCGACGCTCTCCATCGAGCAGCGACCAGACCGCGTCCGCATAGGGCAGCACCTGTGGCGCGATCGCCTTCAACTGCGCCAGAAGCTCCTCACCATCCGCCTGCGCGATGCCGAGCCCCCGGCGCAGCGCGTTGTGATGGGCCAGCAGCCGCTCGATCTTGGCTTCCAGAAGCGCATCGTCGGCAAGATCGATGACGCGGATGGCGCGGCGACCGACCTTGTCCTCGTAGGCCGGGCCGATGCCGCGCTTCGTCGTGCCGATCTTCAGGCCGCTGTTGGATGTCTCCCGGAAATGGTCGAGCTCGCGGTGCAGCGGCAGGATCAGCGTGGCGTTGTCAGCGATGCGCAGGTTGTCGCGGCTGATGGCGACTCCCTGCGCCCGCAGTTTTGCGATTTCCTCGACCAGATGCCAAGGATCGACGACCACGCCGTTACCGATCACGGACAGCTTTCCTGGCCGCACGATGCCGGAGGGCAGCAACGACAGTTTGTAGGTCACGCCCTCAATGACGAGGGTGTGGCCGGCATTATGCCCGCCCTGGAAGCGCACCACGACATCGGCCTGGCTCGAGAGCCAGTCGACCAGCTTGCCCTTGCCCTCGTCGCCCCACTGGGCGCCGACCACCACCACGTTCGCCATCGTTCACGCGCTCCGTCTCGCGCTGGCGGCGCTTTGCGTTCGCCACCGATGAAAACCCCGACTCAGCAAAAGCCCCGGCACATGGCCAGGGCATATCGTCTCGGGATTTATCCTTTGAGCTTCTCTTGGTCCGATCGGCGGCTTCAGGTCAAGCGCCGATGGCGCGATCAGCCGCCGCGGGGCGCACCGATCAGCTCGCGGTCCGCCGGCCAGCGCAGCCGCCAGCCGAGCCGGATCTCGCGCTTTTCGCCCGGCGCGTAGTCATGCGTCCAGGCCATCACGCCGCGCCGGTCCCCCGGGCCTGCCACCTGCCGCTCGGTCGGCGCCGTGTTGGTGGGAAGCGCCTCCACGGTGATCGCGCTGTTCTCCGACACCGGAATGCGGTCCACCACGCTGATGCGTATCGGGCGACGGTGCAGGTTGGTGATGGTGGTGCGGTGGTCGCTGATCTGGATGCGGCTGGCGTTGCCGCCTGCTGGATCATTGTCGCGGCGACGCACCGGAACGCGTTCGACCTTGATGGCGTCGTCGGCCCCGAAGCCGAGTTCGAAGCTGTCGCCGGCGGCCACCAGCGGCAATCGCGTCCGCCCGATGAACACACCGTCACGCGACAGCGTCACCTCCCCCGCAAGCAGCGGCGCATCCTCCGGCCAGATGGTCGCGGCAGCGAGGTAGGCGCGCGGTTCGATGGCCGGCGCCACCCGGGCCATCACGGTCGGCTGGAGGCTGTGGCTCGCAAGGCGGACCGTTCGCACCGAGCCATTGCCGGTGACCGTGACGCGCCCGGGCACGATGAACGCAGTCGAAAAGGCATGGATCTCCGTGCGCGCCTCGACCTCGGCCGCCCTGCCGCGTTCGGCTTCGGCCGTGGCTGGAGCGGCCGGCGCCGCCTGCATGGCGGCAGCCGGCTGGCGTTGCTGCATCTCCATCAGCAGGATCGGCTCGGCCAGCGTCAACGGCTGGGCGCGCACATCCGGGGCGGCCGCGCCGCCGGCGGTGCGAACGGTCGAGAGCGTCAGGGCAACCTCGCTCCAGTCCTCGCCCGTGGTCTGGGTCACCTGCGCCCTCCGGGTCAGCTCGAGGCGCGCTGCGCCTTCGCCCAGCGTGTCGAGAGCGGCGTCATAGGCGGGCGTCCAGCGCGCGCCGCTCACCCGGTAGCTGATCTGGAATCGGGCCGTCTGCGCCGCACCGGCTTCGATCGGGATGGCAAGGTCGTAAACAGGCGGCGCAGGCCGATCGGCGCGACCGAGCGCGGCTTCCGCCGCCCGGATCTCGGCCTCGAGCGACGCGACACGGGTTAGTTCCGCGCGAAGGCTTGCATTGACCGCCTGCACGCCATCGCCCACCGCCTGCCAGGCGGCCCGCGCGGCCGTCAGATCGACGGTCTGTCCGGCGCGCGCGGCGCTTTCCAGGCTGAGCCGCGAGAACTCGGTGATGGCGCGCTTCTGCGCCTCCAGCGCGTCGATCCGGTCGCGTGCGCTGCCCAGCTCTGCCTGCAGGGTGGCGATGCGGGCGCGGCGAGGATCAGGCGCCGTCGTGTCGGCCGGCTCGCGAACCAGTTCGACCGCGCCGAGCGTCAACCCGTCGCGCAGCCCTTCCGCCGCCACGCGGATGCTGCCGGGCGCGATGGCTGCGGGCAGGCCTCGCAGCCAGACCACATGCTGACCGGCCGTGACGGCAATCTCGCCGCTGCGCGACACCATCGCCGCATCCGGGAAGACGGTCACCGCGCCGATGCGGCTCGGCAAGGTCAAATCGGCGGCCATCAGCGCAGGCGCGGCGAACACAAGGCTGGCCGTTGCGACGCCAGCACTCACGGCGACGGCGCGAAGACGATGCGACATGGGAGCAGTCCTGAGAAGACATGGGCAACACGCTCAAGCTTCGCGCTTCAATTGCGGAAACTTCGCGGCGCGTCCCCGGCCGATTTACGCTCGGACAGCCGACGCACCTCTAGGCGCGGGCCCTTGCGCTCATGGTGGGGCCGACGCGTTCGGCCAGGAAGTTGCGGATTTCGGTGAGGCGCAAGGAGGGGTCCAGCACCTGCGCATCCAGCCCGTGCGCCCAGGCGAGATCCCTTCGACCGGGGTCGGCGTCGAGCGTCTCCAGCTCGCTGCAATAGCGTTCCACCGCCTCCACGTCCCGGCAGAACCCTTCATCGATCAGTTGCGGGCTGAGGCGACGCAGGATGGACGCCGTCTCGGTCAGCGAGAACTCGGGGTGATACTGCACCCCCCAGAACACGCCGCCGCCATGGCGGATCTCTGCGGCCTGCACGGGCGTGAGGCTGTTGCGGGCCAGGATGGCGATGTCGTCGGGCGGAACCGTGACCGTGTCGAGATGGATCGCCGGCGCATCGAACACGGGCGGACGGCCCGCGAGCAACGGATGCCGTCGCCCGGCCTCGCTGACCACGATGCGCCGCGCGATTCCGATCTCGCGGCCCGCCGGATTGGCGCTCACCACGCCCCCGGCGGCCACCGCGCCGACCTGGAGGCCCCAGCACGATCCGAAACAGGGCGTGCCGCTGGCGTAGATGGCGCGCATCAGCTCGATCTGTCGCGCGACCGCGGGCTCGAGCCTGTAGATGTGCAGCGCCGAGCCTGTCAGGAAGATGCCATCGTAGGACGCGAGACCGGCCGGATCCGGCAGATTGGCGCCGTCATCCGTCGGCAGGACGATGTCGCAGATTGCACCGGGCTGAAGCGCGCTCAGCACCGCCGCGTAGGACTGGGCCGGGGTCAGCCCGTAGCTGGCGCGATGCGCTTCGCGACCTGTCGCGGTGTTTCCCTCGACGATGAGCAGGCGCGGCGCGCGAGGTGCGACGGAAACGGCGATGTTCATGGGGACCACGTCGAAACGGTTCGTGTGGAAACGGCAGGCGGGGGTTGCGCCCGGCCACCATGACAGGCCCGGCCGAAAAGGCTAGGGGACCTGGTGCGGCCAGACCGCATGGCGCTGCTGCAAGGCGCGCAACGCTCGAGCCCGCTGCCCGTTTCAGGGCCGGGGCGCCAGGTTGGATATCGCCGTGATCCGCTCCAAGCTTTTCATCCTGTTCTGGTCGCAGCCCTATCTGCTGCTGGCGCTGACCACCTTGATCTGGGGCGGCAATGCGGTCGCCAGCCGGCTCGCGGTTGGCCATGTCTCGCCGATGGCGCTGACCTCGCTGCGCTGGATCGGCGTGGCGCTGATCTTTCCGCTGCTTTTCCGGCGCGAGCTGGTCGAGCACTGGCCGGTCATCCGCGCCAACGCGATGCAGATCGTGCTGATGGGCGCGCTCGGATTTACCGTCTTCAACGCGCTCATGTATGTCGCCGGCCACCACACCAGCGCGATCAACATGGGCATCACCCAGGGCGCGATCCCCGCCATCGTGATGATCGGGGCCTTCCTGATCTACCGGACGCCGCTCGGTCCGCTGCAGTTCGGGGGGCTGCTTCTCACCATGCTCGGCGTCGTGCTGGTTGCCGTGCGCGGCGATCTGGCGGCGCTCGGGCAACTGGCCTTCGCCTATGGCGACGTGCTGATGATTGTCGCGGGCTGCTTCTATGCCGGCTATACGCTGGCGCTGCGCAACCGGCCTCCCTTGCCGGGGCTGGTGTTCTTCACCTGCTTGGCGACGGTCGCCTGCGCGCTCTCCCTGGTGCTCTACGGGGTCGAGATCACCATGGGGCAGGATCAATGGCCCGATCTCTACGGCTGGGTCATCGTGCTGTATGTGATGATCGGGCCGTCCATCGTCTCGCAACTGATGTTCATGCGCGGCGTCGAGCTGATCGGACCGGCGCGCGCGGGGCTGTTCGTCAATCTCGTGCCGATCTGGGCAGCCTTGCTGGGTGTGCTGATGGTGGGCGAGCCATTCGCGCTCTACCACGCGCTCGCGCTGGCGCTTGTGCTGGGCGGCATCTGGGTCGCCGAGCAGCGGCGCAGGGCCTAGCCGTCAGGGCTTGCGCCACAGCGGGCGAACCTTCAGGAAACCGCGATAGGCCAGCTCCAGCAGCCAGGGCAGGGGCGGGATGGAGGCGAGGCGGCCAATCAGCCGAAACCGAGGGGTCGCGCGCCACAGCGCGATGAAGGCAGCCGCGCCCGACACCAGCTCGCCCGACGCCAGCCGAACATGAAAGCGCGCCAGCGCCTTCTCTCTCGTGAGCCCGTCCGGCAAGGCGCAGCCCTCGGCGGACACATTCTCGAACGCGGGAGGGACGGGTGCGCTGGCGCACAGTCGCCGATAAAGCGCGATTTCCCGCGCACACACAGGGCAGTCGCCATCATAATAGACGGTGCAGGCGGACGGGGCAGGTGTGGTTTCATGGAAAGCCATGAAGTGCGAGGTGGTCGGCTCCATGGCTTTGGCAAGCGCGGCATGCTGTCTCAGAAGGCCAGCCGGCGCGCCCTCTTCACCTGCGGGATCGCCTCGATCTTCCGCAGAAGGGCATCATCGACGCGGCTGTCCACGGAGACATAGCAGATCGCGTCGCCGCCCGGCCGGTCGCGACCGAGATTGAAGGTGGCCACGTTGACGCCGGCCTCGCCGAGCAGCGAGCCGAAGGCCCCGATGAAGCCAGGCTTGTCGGCGTTCCGAATGTAGATCATGTGCGGCGCGAACTCGGCGTCGATCTTGATGTCGCGGATCTCGACGATGCGGGGCACGCCATCGGACAGGACAGTGCCGGCGGCGTGGCGGGGCATGTCCTCCGCCTCGACGATGATCTTGATGCGGCTCTCGAGATTCCCCGGCGCCTCGCGCTTGACCTCGTCGACCGTGATGCCCTTGTCCCTCGCGATCGCGGCCGCGTTGACCATGTTGATGTCGGACAGGAACGGCCGCAGCACGCCGGCAATCGCGGCGGCCGTCATCGGCTTGGTGTTGAGGTCCGAGACCTTGCCCTCGTAGATGATGCGGATCGCCTTGACGCTGGCTTCCGTGAGCTGTCCGAGGAACGAGCCGAGCTTCTCGGCCAGCGCCACGAAGGGCTTCACCCGCGGCGCTTCCTCCGCCGTGATCGAGGGGAAGTTCACCGCGTTGGTGATGGCCCCCGACAGCAGGTAGTCGCTCATCTGCTCGGCCACCTGCAACGCCACATTCTCCTGCGCCTCGGTGGTGGAGGCGCCGAGATGCGGCGTGCAGACCACATTGGGAAGGCCGAACAGCGGGTTGGTTTCAGCCGGTTCGACCGAGAAGACATCGAAGGCCGCGCCGGCGACATGGCCGGACTTGATGAGCTCGGCCAGAGCCTCCTCGTCGACCAGCCCGCCACGCGCGCAGTTGATGATGCGCACGCCCTTCTTGCACTTCAGCAGGTTCTCGCGGGAGAGGATGTTCTTCGTCTTCTCCGTCATCGGCACGTGCAGCGTGACGATATCGGCGCGGGCCAGAAGCTCATCCAGCTCGACCTTGGTGACGCCGAGCTGTACGGCTCGCTCCGGGGTCAGGAACGGGTCGTAGGCGATGACCCGCATCTTCAGGCCGATAGCGCGGTCCGCGACGATCGACCCGATGTTGCCGCAGCCGATCAGCCCGAGGGTCTTGGCGGTCAGCTCCACCCCCATGTACTTGTTCTTCTCCCACTTGCCTGCCTGCGTGGTGCGGTCGGCGTCGGGGATCTGGCGGGCCAGCGCGAACATCATGGCGATGGCGTGCTCGGCGGTGGTGATCGAGTTGCCGAAGGGCGTGTTCATCACGATGATGCCCTTGGCGGTGGCTGCCGGGATATCGACATTGTCGACGCCGATACCGGCGCGGCCGATGACCTTGAGCCTGGTCGCGCTTTCCAGAAGCTTGGCGGTCACCTTGGTGGCGGAGCGGATGGCGAGGCCGTCATAGTCGCCGATCACGGCCGCGAGCTTGTCCTTGTCCTTGCCGAGAGAGGCGTCGAAGGTCACATCGATGCCGCGATCCTTGAAGATCTGCACGGCGGCGGGCGAAAGGGCGTCGGAAATCAGAACCTTGGGAGCGGGCATGGGAGCACCTTGACGTAAAGAAGCAGACAGCCGGCGGTTGTCGAGGCGTCGTGTTCACAACCGCCGTGCACAAACTGCCGATGAATGGAAGCGACGCCTCAGGCGGCCTTTGCGAGCTTGGCCTTCTCGGCCGCAAAGGCGGCCTCGATCCACGGCAGCAGCGCCTTGATGTCGCGCGTCTGCACGGTTGCGCCGCACCAGATGCGCAAGCCCGGAGGGGCGTCGCGGTAGTGTCCGAGGTCGAGGCCGACGCCCTCCTTCTCGAGGAACGCGACGACGCCTTTTGCGAAGTTGGCCTGCGCGTCGGCCGGCAGCGCGGTGACGGCCGGGTCGGTGAACTTCAGGCAAACCGAGGTGTTTGAGCGCGTCTTCGGCTTCACCGCGAGGAAGTCGATCCACGGTGTCTTCTTGACCCAGGAGGCGATCGCGCGCGCGTTGGCATCGGCCCGCTTCATCAGACCGGCCAGCCCGCCAACCTTTTTCGCCCATTGCAGGGCGTCGATGTAATCTTCGACGCAGAGCATGGACGGGGTGTTGATCGTCTCGCCCTCGAAGATGCCCCTGATCAGCTTGCCGCCCGAGGTCAGGCGGAACACCTTCGGCAACGGCCAGGCCGGCTTGTAGGTCTCGAGGCGCTGCACGGCGCGGGGCGAGAGGATCAGCATGCCATGCGCGGCCTCGCCGCCGAGCACCTTCTGCCAGGAGAAGGTGGTGACATCGAGCTTCGCCCAGTCGAGGTCCTGCGCGAAGGCGGCGGAGGTCGCGTCGCAGAAGGTCAGGCCCTCGCGGTCGGCTGCGATCCAGTCCGCATCCGGCACGCGCACGCCGGACGTGGTGCCGTTCCAGGTGAAGCAGACGTCCTGCGTCCTCGTGTCGATCCTCTTCAGGTCCGGCAGCTCTCCATAGGGCGCGCTGACAACGGTGCAGTCGGCCAGCTTGAGCTGCTTGACGGCGTCCGTCACCCAGCCTTCCCCGAAGCTCTCCCATGCCAGCATGGTGACGGGGCGCGCGCCGAGCATGGTCCACATTGCCATCTCGTAGGCGCCGGTATCGGAGGCCGGCACGATGCCGATCAGATAATCGGCGGGAACCTGCAGCACCTCGCGCGTCAGATCGATGGCGAGCTTCAGCTTCGCCTTGCCGAGCTTGGAGCGGTGCGAGCGGCCGAGAGCCGCATCATTCAAGGTTTTCAGGGACCATCCGGGGCGCTTGGCGCAGGGACCGGACGAAAAATTCGGCACGCGCGGGCGCGCCAGGGGGGCGTTCGTTGCCATCGATGTCTCCATCCTCGCAGATGGGCGTCTCCCGTTGGGGGGAGATGACCCGGTTCCGTCGCTATGGGAAGATGGCCTCGCCGTCAATCCGCATTTCGGCGAAGCCAGGGGATCGATGCTTCATCGATGGATGCCCGCCGGTGCCGGGGGATAGGTTCGCTGTCGCGAGGCGCGTCAGCGGCAGGCTCAGACCCGCCGATCCCGGGGTTGCAAGCGGCGCGCCTTGCAAAGGGCGTCCAGGTCGGCGAGGTCTGCGGGAAGCCCTGACGCTATCCGCGCGGCCTCATCAGACCTGTTCTGGCCGCTACCGGCATCGAGAATGGCCGGGGCAAGCCCGGCCACGACAGGTTTTCCGGCCCAGGATCGAAACGATCCCGGCGGCGGCGTCAATACTTGCGCACCATCGGCGGCGCGTGCACGACCGGCTCCGGCGCAGGGGCCGCGCAGCAATCGCCGTTCAGGGCCCAGCGCATGCCGAGCTTGAAATCGTGGCTGTCGATGTTCTTCAACCGCGTCGGGCCGCTGTCCCCGACCGCGAAGGGGTTGACGAGTCGGCCGGAGTGCGCAGTGCCGAGGTTGAGATAGCGATAGGCGACCTCGAGCGTCAGGTTCTGGTTGACCTGATAACCGAGGCCGGCGTGGATCGCCCAGGCGAGCCCGGTCTTGCTGGCATCGCGGGCGTAGCCGAAGGTCGGGAAGGCCGGCCCCACGCCGCCGGGCTGCTGCACGCCCTGGTCGGTCCAGCCGCTGACGGTGTTGTTCGTCACGCCCACGCCGACGCCCACGAAGGGCGTGAGGCAGCCAAGCGCGCAGAACGTGCCGAGATCGACATAGGCGTTGGCGAGGAAAACCGTGGACGACAGCGAGCCGTTGTAGGTGTTCGTCTGCGGGCCGGGGGGCGCCAGGAAGGGGTTAATGAAGCGGTCGGTCACGCCGACAGCCGACTTGCCGCGATATTCGCCGGTCAGGTCGACGCGGAACCAGTTGTTGAACCTGTAGCCGATGCCCGCGCCCACGAAGAACGGCGTCGGATGCTTCTGGCCGAACCACTGTGCGGCCGGGTCGATGGCGGTGATTTCCGGATCTTCATACTTCCCGATCTTCGAGATGCCGACGCCGACATCGCCGCGCAGGTAGAGCCCGCCCGCCGAGACGGTGCCGCGCAGTGGCGCATCGAAATGCGCGCCCGGCGGCGGAAGCGGCGGAAGGTCGCCGGCCTGCGCGAAGGTCGCGGCGCTCATAACCACGGCGCCTGCGACAGCGAGAGATTTCAGGCTGCCCATGATCATCTTGTCCTCGATCAGTCATGTGGACGCTTGGCCATTCCACGCGCCACCCACGTCGAGAACTGTCGCAGGCAGGAGTTAAAGACGGCTTAACCCTAACGCTTAACCATGGAGGTCGGCTTCGGGCATCCACAGGATCAAGAAAAAGACCGGGCGCGATGCAGACCCGGTCTCGGTGTTATTGGCTGTGCGGCGGCGCGTCAGGCCGCAACCCGCGAGAGCGCATCCACCACATCGTCCACGACGCGCTCCACGAGGTCACGATCGTCGCCCTCGGCCATCACGCGGATCACCGGCTCGGTGCCTGACGGGCGAATCACCAGCCGGCCGCCATTGCCCAGGCGCCGGCGCGCGTCGTCGATGATGCCGACGACGCCGTTCTGCTTCAGGGGTTCGCCCCCCTTGTGGCGCACGTTCTTGAGGACCTGAGGCAGCGGCTCGAAGCAGTGGCAGACATCCGAAACCGGCCTGTCGCTGCGCTGGACGACCGACAGAAGCTGCAACGCAGCAATCAGGCCGTCCCCCGTGGTGGCATAATCCGACAGGATGATGTGCCCGGATTGCTCCCCGCCCAGATTGTAGCCGTGCTCGCGCATGTGCTCGAGCACGTAGCGGTCTCCGACGGCCGTGCGGGCAAGGCTCAGGCCGAGCCCCGCCAGATACCGCTCCAGCCCGAGATTCGACATGATTGTCGCGACGATCCCCGGCGCAGACAGCAGCCCATCGTCGCGCCAGCTGCGCGCGATCACCGCCATCAGCTGATCGCCATCGACGACCCGCCCCAGCTCGTCGACGATCAGGACGCGATCCGCGTCGCCATCGAGGGCGATGCCGATATCGGCCCGCAGTTCCTTGACCTTGCGGATCAGCGCATCCGGCGCGGTGGAGCCGACATCGCGATTGATGTTGAAGCCATCCGGCTCGACCCCGATCGGGATCACCTCCGCGCCGAGCTCCCACAACGCCTCGGGCGCAACCTTGTAGGCGGCCCCGTTGGCGCAATCGACCACGATGCGCAGGCCCTCCAGCGACATCGATCGCGGCAGCGTGCGCTTGGCCGCCTCGACATAGCGCGCCTGCGCACTCTCGATCCGTTTGGCCCTGCCGATCCCGTTGGACTTCGCCAGCCGGCTGGTCAGGTCCGAATCGATCAGCGCCTCGATGTCACGTTCGGTGTCGTCGGAGAGCTTGAAGCCATCCGGGCCGAAAAGCTTGATGCCGTTGTCCTCGTAGGGGTTGTGCGAGGCCGAGATCATCACGCCGAGGTCGGCACGCATCGCCCGCGTCAGCATCGCCACAGCCGGGGTCGGCATGGGCCCCAGCAGCAGCACCTCCACTCCCACGGAGGTGAAACCGGCCTGGAGCGCAGCCTCGATCATGTAGCCGGACAGGCGCGTATCCTTGCCGATCACCACCCGGTGGCGGTGTTCGCCCCGTCTGAAGGCGAGCCCTGCTGCCTGTCCCACTTTCAGCGCCAGCTCGGGCGTGATCACCTTGTTGGAGCGTCCGCGCACGCCATCCGTGCCGAAATACTTGCGACCCATGTCCCATGTCCCTCACCGCCACGGCGGGCATTCTGCCCGGCGGTTCTAGCCGGACACACTCGCCGAGAGCTCTTCAAAAATTGTAAGCGATCGTTGCAGCCCGCGACAGCTGCAAGCACCGGAAACAGGCTCCCGCGCCGTGAGGCGACCCGGGTTGCGCCATCCTGAAACGGCGCAGCCCGACCGAGGCCGGGCTGCGCGGGAAAAGTGTCGCCCTGGCGGGGGTGCCGTCACGCCTGCGGCTGCGGCTCCAGTCCGGCGTCCGGAGAGGGCTTGCGCTTGCCGCGCCCGGCTGTCGGAACGGCCGTGCCCCGAGTCGGCGGCGGCGTATCCTCGCTGTCGCGAACCGGCTTGCGTCCGGCGATGACGTCCTTGATCTCGTCGCCGGTCAGCGTCTCGTACTCGAGCAGGGCCTGCGCCAGACGCTCGAACTCCACACGCTTCTCGGTGAGGATTCGGCGCGCTTCCTCGTAGGCCGTGGAAATCAGGCGCTTCACCTCGGCGTCGATCTTCTGCGCCGTCGCTTCCGAGATGTTGGTCTGGCGACCCATCGACATGCCGAGGAAGACCTCCTCCTGATTGTCGCCATACATCACGGTGCCGAGCTCGTCGGAAAAGCCCAGACGCGTCACCATGGCGCGTGCCATCTGCGTCGCCTGCTGGATATCGCCGGCTGCGCCGGAGGTGATGTTCTCCTTGCCGAAGGTCAGCTCTTCCGCCACGCGGCCGCCCATGGCGACGGCCAGCTGAGAGGTGTACTCGATATACTTCATCGAGTACCTGTCGCCCTCGGGCAGGAACTTCACCATGCCGAGAGCCCGGCCGCGCGGGATGATTGTCGCCTTGTGCACCGGGATGCCCTTCGGCACGAACAGGCCGACGATGGCATGGCCCGCCTCGTGGTAGGCTGTGAGCTTCTTCTCGTCCTCGGACATGGCCATGGACTTGCGCTCGGCGCCCATCATCACCTTGTCCTTCGCATCCTCGAACTCGGCCTGCGTGACGATCCGCTTGTTGCGACGTGCTGCCAGCAGGGCCGCCTCGTTGACGAGGTTCATCAGATCGGCGCCGGAGAAGCCGGGCGTGCCGCGCGCGATCACCTTGAGGTCGACATCGGGACCGAGCGGAACCTTGCGCACATGCACGCGAAGGATCTTCTCGCGGCCGACCACGTCCGGGTTCGGCACCACGATCTGCCGGTCGAAGCGGCCGGGGCGAAGCAGCGCCGGGTCGAGCACGTCCGGGCGGTTGGTGGCGGCGATGATGATGATGCCCTCGTTGGCCTCGAAGCCGTCCATCTCGACGAGCAGCTGGTTGAGCGTCTGCTCGCGCTCGTCATTGCCGCCGCCCAGGCCCGCGCCGCGATGGCGCCCGACCGCATCGATCTCGTCGATGAAGATGATGCACGGAGCGTTCTTCTTGGCCTGTTCGAACATGTCGCGCACGCGGCTCGCGCCCACGCCGACAAACATCTCGACGAAATCCGATCCCGAGATGGTGAAGAACGGCACATTGGCCTCGCCAGCGACGGCGCGCGCCGTCAGTGTCTTGCCGGTGCCGGGCGGGCCCACAAGCAGCACGCCGCGGGGGATGCGACCACCGAGCCGCTGGAACTTCTGTGGATCCTTCAGGAACTCGACGATCTCCTGCAGGTCTTCCTTGGCCTCGTCGATGCCGGCCACGTCGTCGAATGTTACGCGCCCGTGCGCCTCGGTGAGGAGCTTGGCCTTCGACTTGCCGAAGCCCATGGCGCGGCCTGCACCGTTCTGCATCTGCCGCGACAGGAAAATCCATGCGCCGATCAGGAGCGCGATCGGCAACAGGTTGACGAACAGGGTCATCAGCCAGTTGGTCTCGGTCGTCTGCGGCCTGGCGGTGATCTGCACGCCCTTCTGCTGCAGCTTGGGAACGAGCGTCGGATCGAACGGCGCAAAGGTCGAGAACGTCCGGCCGTCGCTATAGGTGCCCGTGATTTCCTGCCCGGAAATCGTCACGGTGGCGATCCGGCCCGCCTCGGCGTCGTTCAGAAGCTGGCTATAGGCGATGTCGGAGCCGGCATGGCGCGTCCCGGGGCTCTGGAACAGCGTCACCAACGCCAGAACCAGCAGAAAGATGACCAGCCAGACGGCGAAATTCCGGAAATTGGGGTTCATCGACACATCCGATCCGCGCTACCGTGCCGGCAGGTCCGGCAAAGCGCATGCCTACATCTAGTCCTGGCGCCCCCCCTTGCCAAGGGAATCGACACCGTTCACCGGTGTCGCGAACGATTCGTCGCGCCTGAGCGTGGACGTTCCCGGCGAATGGTCAACAGCCCGCCCGTGTCGAGGGTCATCACCAGACCGCCCAGAGTGCGGCGCGCTGCGGCGTTTCGGCCCGCTGCCTCCATCAAAGCGCCATCCAGCGCTTCAAGTCGCTCCAGCCGCACCGGGCGATTGTCGAGCGCCGGGCCCTTTCCCGTCGCCTCCTCGATCACGATTGCGAGCGCGCGCTGGCGCACCGGCGTTGCCGCGGTCGCAAGAGCTTTGAACGCCAGGACCGCGATCGCGTCCGGACCGGCATGCCGCCAGGCTTCGTCGAGGGCCGCCCGAGCCTGACCCTCCACCATGGCGGCGATCTCGCCCATGCGCCGCGCCAGCCGCGCCAGGCGTTCGGCCGTCAGGCCTTCGCCGGCCAGCAGCGGCATCAGGCGCCGCAGGCGCGCGCGGGCAAACCGCGTGTCCATGTTGAACGGATCGCGGACGAAGGTCAGTCCCAGCGTTTCGCAGGTCGCGACGAGACGGGCCTTGGCGACGCCAAGCAAAGGCCGATGATGCGCCAGGCCGAGCGTTTCCCCGACAGGCTGCATGGCAGCAAGCCCCCTGGGACCGCTGCCGCCGCCCAGGCGCATGAGAACCGTTTCGGCCTGATCGTCGAGGGTGTGAGCTGTCACGAGGGCGACGGCTTTGCGGGCCTGCGCCTGCGCAACCAGCAATCCATAGCGGGCCCAGCGGGCCCGCTCCTGCAGGCCCGCGCCTGGCAGCGGCGTTTCGGCCCTCTGCCTCCATCAAAGCGCCATCCAGCTCTTCAAGTCGCTCCATCCGCACCGAGCGATGTTCGAGCGCCGGGCCCTTTCCCATCGCCCCCTCGATCCCGATTCCGAGCGCGCGCTGACGCACTGTCCTTGCCGCGGTCACAAGAGATTTGAACGCCAGTACACCGATCGCCGCCGCACGGGCTTGACGACAGGCTCCTTCTAGTGCCGCGGGTGACTGCACCGCCACCATGTCGGAGGTCCCGCCTCTAGCGCTCCCACGCCCCGG
>CAZDUL010000125.1:0-9583 GCA_964508635.1 uncultured Allobosea sp.
GATATTCGACGAGGCGCATGTCGAAGTCCTCGCCGCCGAGGAAGGTGTCGCCATTGGTCGACTTCACCTCGAACACGCCGTCGCCGATCTCGAGGATCGAGACGTCGAAGGTGCCGCCGCCGAGGTCATACACGGCGATCGTGCCCGACGATTTCTTGTCGAGGCCGTAGGCGAGCGCCGCCGCTGTCGGCTCGTTGATGATGCGCAGGACATCGAGACCCGCGATCTTGCCGGCGTCCTTGGTGGCCTGGCGCTGGGCGTCGTTGAAGTAGGCCGGAACCGTGATCACGGCCTGCGTGACGGGCTGGCCGAGATAGGCTTCCGCAGTCTCCTTCATCTTCTGCAGCACGAAGGCGGAGATCTGCGAGGGCGAATACTCCTTGCCGTCGGCCTCGACCCAGGCATCGCCGTTGGCAGCGCGCTTGATCTTGTAGGGGACGAGCTTGGCGTCCTTCTGCGTCATCGGATCATCGAAGGTGCGGCCGATCAGGCGCTTGATGGCGAAGAACGTGCGCTCCGGGTTCGTCACCGCCTGGCGCTTGGCCGGCTGGCCGACGAGGCGCTCGCCGTCGTCGGTGAAAGCCACGATGGACGGCGTGGTGCGCGCGCCTTCGGAATTCTCGATGACCTTGGGGGTGGAGCCCTCCATCACGGCGACGCAGGAATTGGTCGTGCCGAGGTCGATGCCGATGACCTTGCCCATGGGATGATCCCTTTCTCTAAAGCAGAATCCCGGCGGGGCCCGAAGCGCCCCGCCCGATGGTTGGTGTACCGCGCGAAGGGGCCGGATCGACGGGGCGTCACCGCGTCCCTGACGAGAACAGCCCGACCGGAGCGCCCCTTGCGCGACGTCGTGCCGGATATGGGGGCGTCGAAAAAACCGTGCAAGTCGCCGCAGCCCCGAAGGCGGCAAAAAAGTCACAGCCGCGTGATGGGAAACCGCCGCCTCCCGAACACGGCCGCCAAGGCCGCCCGTCGCCCTCCCGCCCGGCGGCAAGCCCGCGGCGAACGCGCCCCGCGGCCGTCCCGGCCGCTTCGATGCGTCGGGCGGGGCCTCGCAGGCAATCCTTGACTTCGCCGCGCGCTTGCTTTGTCCAAGGACAGGATTTCGCCGGTTCTTCCGAAGATCAGGCTACCCGACCAACCGCGCGCTCGCTCCGAGGCAACAGCTGACAATGGCTCCTTCTTCCCATGCCAGATCCGGCATTCGCGTGCCGGTAGCCGTCGCGGCACTCCTGCTGGCGGCGCCCGCGCTGGTTTCCCCCGCTGTGGTTTCGCCTGCATCGGCGCAGCCGATCCAGTTGCCCGGCGCCGTTCCCTCGGCTCCCGCCGGCGCGCCGGTGACACCGCCATCCGGCGCACCGGGGGGCAGCCTGCCTTCGTCCCTGCCGGGAAGCGGGCCGTCGCGACAGGCTCCGCCGCCCGTTCGCGCCATCGCGGACGACGCCGTGGTGGGCCAGGCGCTGCTGCATCAGGGTCGTTCGGGACGCTTCATCATGGAGCGCCGGCCCGGCGGCTTCGGCGTGAGGTTCACTGGCGACGGGTTCCAGATCAACAACCTGACCGAGCCGTGCTCCGTCTCCTTCGGCGATGAGTCCGTTCCGGTCGAGAGCCTCGGCCGGCCGCAAGGGCTGCCACGCTTCCGCCTGCAGGCCCCCATCTGCCCGATCGTGTTCGACGTGCTGCCCAACGCCGTTCTGGTGCTGGAGCCCACCCAGCCCTGCCTGATCACGGCGGCGCAGTGCCGGCTCACGCCGCTCGGCCTGTGGGGGCCGGACGGGCGCGGACTGGTGGCGCTGGCGCGCGACATCGAACGCGACCGGGTGCGCGCCGAGGAACAAGTGCGTGAGGGCTTCCGTCAACTGATGCAACGCGGCGACAATGCCGACGAGCGGCGCAATGTGGCCCGGGAGCAGGCCGGCTTTTCCGCCGAGCGCGAGCAGACCTGCCGCGACTACGCCCGCGAGGCCAATCACGGCTTCTGCGCCGCGAAGATCAACGAGGCGCGCGCGGCCTCGATCAGGGCGCGGCTCGCCGCCGGCGAGCCGCAGCGCCCGGCGCAGCGGCGTTGATGTCGTCGATACATGTTCGCCCGGGCGGCCCCAATCGGGCAGCGCCGCCAGGGCCCGACGGAAGCGATGGAGACCGCCCATGATGTCCCCAGCCTTGAGCGACCGCCTCATCGTGGCGCTGGACGTGCCGACGCCGGACGAGGCGCGGTTGCTGATCGAGCAGCTGGGCGATGCGGTCGGCTTCTACAAGATCGGCTACCGGCTCGCCTTCGCAGGCGGGCTCGATCTGGCTGCCGAGCTCAAGCGGGCGGACAAGAAGGTCTTTCTTGATCTCAAGCTCCACGACATCGGCAACACGGTGCGCGAGGGGGTCGAGAGCGTGGCCGGGCTCGGGCTCGATTTTCTCACGGTCCACGCCTATCCGCAGACCATGCGCGGCGCGGCGGAGGGCCGGGGCGACAGCGCCTTGCGGCTTCTCGCCGTCACCGCGCTGACCTCCTACGACGATGCCGACCTGCGCGACGCGGGCTATGCGATGGCCGTTCGCGATCTGGTGCGGCTCAGAGCGGAACAGGCGCGGGTTTCCGGCCTCGACGGCATCGTCTGCTCGGCGGCAGAGACGGCGCTCGTGCGCGATGTGGTCGGCCCCGGCATGGTCATCGTCACGCCGGGCATCCGGCCCGCCGGCGGCGATGCCGGCGACCAGAAGCGCACGCTGACGCCCGGGCAAGCCGTGCGCGCCGGCGTCGATCACATGGTGGTGGGCCGTCCGATCATCCTGAGCCCGGACCCGCGCGGCGCGGCGCTCGCGATTCTGGACGAGATCGCCAAAGCGGCGTAAGCGGCGCGGGCTTCGTCTCGATCAGGATCGCCGCCATGCCCAAGGCCTATGTCATCGCCCGCGCCAATGTCACCAACGCCACCCAGTGGGCGACCTATGCGGCGGAAGCCGGCAAGGCGATCAGGCAATATGGCGGCACGATCCTGGCCCGCGGCGGCCAGATGACGATTGCCGAAGGCGAGGGCCGCGCCCGCAACGTGCTGATCGAGTTCGAGAGCTTCGAGGCGGCGAAGGCCTACGCCTTTTCGGCGGAATACGCCGCCGCCCGCAGGCTGCGCGAGGGCGCAGGCACGATCGACATCGTCGTCGTCGAGGGCGTGTGATGACCGCCGAGGCGCCGAAGGCCTACTGGATCGCGCGGCTCGACGTCACAGACCCACAGGCCTACGCTCGCTACCGGGAGCTGAACGCCCTCGCCTTTGCGAAGCATGGCGGGCGCTTCCTGGTGCGCGGCGGGCCGTTCGATCTCGTCAGGGGCGAGGCGAGGCAGCACAACGTGGTGCTGGAGTTCCCAAGCCTCGCCGCCGCTCGGGCCTGCTACGCGTCGGCCGAGTATCAGGCCGCGCTGCTGCATCTGTCGGATGTCGGCCCGGTCGATCTGGTCATCATCGAGGGCTATGCGGGAGCGCAGCCGGGAGGCTGACATGGCGCGCGGTTTACGGGTCCTTCACCGGCTTGCGCCACTCTTGCGGGCTGTTGTGACAGCCGCCGCAAAACGGCCCTGATCGCGCCAAGCTCCTGTCGCGGTCAGGCCCGAGCACCCTGGCTGCGCGCCGGAACACGGCGCATCAACCAGAGGAACCAGGTTTTTCCCATGTCGAACCGACAGTCGCCGACCGCAGTTTCGCACACGGCCGAGGCCGCGACGCGCCGCGATGCGCGCCGGACCGCCAGTTTCCATGACGCCGCGGCGCGCATGCTGTATGGCGAGCGCTTCGCCGCCATCGCCATCCCCGCCGTCGCCGCAGGCGTGGCGCAGGCGCGCAGCCGTTGCGCTGCGCCGGCCGCGCGGGATCTTCCCGCCATCCTGCGCAACGGCTGGGACGATTGAGACCTGTCTGTTGAAGCAGCAAGGTTTCTTGACGTTTTGACATCAGCTTCGGAACCGAGACCCGAGCCTGTCACCCGGCGCCAGATCCTCGCGATCGGCGCCGGGCTTTTTCTGCTCGGCGGTGCATCGGCGGCCTATGCCCGCTTCATCGAACCATCGGGTTCGCTGGCTTTGGCGCACCATGCCCTCACACCGTTCGACTGGCCGACCGGGCTGAGACTGCGCATCGTGGCGCTCGCCGACTTCCACTGCGGATCGGCGCACATGCCGCGCGCGCGTATCGGCGAGATCGTCGAGATCGCGCACGCGCTCGAACCGGATCTCATCGTGCTGCTGGGAGACTATGTCACCAGCCAGCGGCGCAATCTCCATGCCCTCCGTCCCGGGGACTGGGCCCCGGAACTGGCGCGGCTGAAGGCTCCGCTCGGCGTCCACGCCATCATGGGCAACCACGAATACTGGGACGACCCTCTCACGCAGCGGCCCGGCGATGTGCGCCCCTTCGCCTGGGCCGCGCTGGAGCAGGCCGGCATCGCCGTTCTCGAGAACGAGGCAATCCGGCTGATCAAGGATGGGCGCGCCTTCTGGCTCGCCGGACTTGGCGATCAGCTCGCATACCGGGTCGGCCACCACTCCAACGGTCGCTGGCGCTTTCAGGGTCGCGACGATCTGGCCGGGACGATGGCGCAGATCACCGATGCGGCGCCCGTCATCATGCTGGCCCATGAACCGGACGTGTTCGATCGCATGCCCAGGCGCGTTGCGCTGACCCTCTCGGGCCACACCCATGGCGGCCAGGTCCGCCTGTTCGGCTGGTCGCCCTATGTGCCGTCGGAGTTCGGCGCGCGCTTCGCGCATGGCCGCGTCACGGAGAACGGGCGCGACATGATCATTTCGGCCGGGCTCGGCACCAGCGGTCCGCCGATCCGCTTCGGTATTCCGCCCGAGATCGTGGTGGTCGACCTCGGCTGAGGCAAGGTCCGGTCCTCAGATCACCACGACGCGCGCACCGGTCTTCACCCGGTTGTAGAGATCGATCACGTCGATGTTGCGCATGCGGATGCAGCCCGAGGAGACCTCGCGTCCGATCGTCTCGGGCTCGTTGGTGCCGTGGATTCGGTAAAGCGTGTCGCGTCCGTTCTGATAGAGGTAGAGCGCCCGCGCTCCCAGGGGATTGTCCGGCCCGCCCTCCATGCCGCCGGCGCGGGGGCGCAGATGCGGCCACCTGGCCAGCATCTCGGCCGGCGGTGTCCAGCGCGGCCATTCGGCCTTGCGCGCCACCTCCGCGACGCCCGTCCATCCGAAGGCCTCGGAACCGACGGCGACGCCGTAGCGGATGGCTCGCCCCTCCGGCTTCACGAAATAGAGCAGCCGCGCCTTGGTATCGACGACGATGGTGCCGGGCTTCTCCGTCGTCCTGTAGTCCACCTCGTAACGCTCGAACTGCGGCTCCATCTCGGCGACGGGCACCAGCGCCATGTATTGGGCGTCGCGTGCGCTCAGCGACGGATCGGGCACGCCGCGATAGCAGCCGGCCATGATCGGCGCGACAAGCAGAAAGGCAGCCATGCGGACAGCAAGAACGTTCATGTGATTCGACGCGCGTTGGACATGGCGAGACTGTTAACAGGTTTGGTTAACCAAGCCTTGGCGGCGCGTGAACCGTTTTTCGTCGCGCCGGCGCTCCATTCCGCCCCGGTTGTGGCACAGGCGACACGCTCGCGGCGCAGGTGGCTGTTGACCGTGTGGACCTGCTGCTGCCACGAAAGCGGTCCGCACGCGCCGGCCTCGCGCCGACCTCTTTCGCACCATGACGGCGCCGTCCCGATGGCGCCGGTCACAACCGGGGATGCGTATCGCCTTGACCACCCTTCTCGTGACGCATGACGCAGCGCTCCATCACCAGACGCCGCCCGGCCACCCCGAGCGTCCGGACCGAATCCGGGCCATTCTGCGCGCCCTGGAAGCCGAGTCCTTCACCGGGCTCTCGCGCGCGCAGGCGCCGCTCGGCTCCCGCGAGGCGGTGCTGCGCTGCCATCCCGAGCACCACGTCGCCGCGATCGAGGCGGCGCTGCCGGCCGCCGGTCTGGTGCATCTCGACGCCGACACCGCCCTCTCGCCGGGAAGCCTCGAGGCGGCCCTGCGGGCCGTGGGCGGCGCGACGCTTGCCGTCGACGCGGTGGTCGCAGGGCGCGCAACCAACGCCTTCGTGGCGATGCGGCCGCCCGGCCATCACGCCGAACGGACGCGTGCGATGGGCTTCTGCCTGTTCAACACGGCCGCCATCGCGGCCCGCCACGCCCAGGCCGCGCATGGGGTCGGGCGCGTCGCCATCATGGATTTCGACGTGCATCACGGCAACGGCACGCAGGACATCTTCCATGACGACGCCAGCGTGTTCTACGCCTCGACCCACGAGAGCCCACTCTATCCGGGAACGGGGCTGGCCTCGGAGCGAGGCGAGCACGGCACCATTCTCAACGTGCCGCTGCGGGCCGGCGCCGACTGCGTCGCCTTCCGCGAGGCGCTCAACGAGGCGGTGCTGCCGGCGCTGAGAACCTTCCGGCCCGAGCTCCTCGTCATCTCGGCCGGCTTCGATGCGCACTGGCGCGACCCGCTCGCCAACCTCAACCTGACCGAGGACGATTTCGGCTGGGCCACGCGCGCGCTCATGGAGGTGGCGGACGCCTGCGCCGGCGGGCGTGTCGTGTCGGTGCTGGAAGGCGGCTATGACCTGGCGGGGCTCGCGGGCTCGGCCGCGGCCCATGTCGCGCAGTTGATGACGGCTTGAGGCCGGGCGACGCCCCGGCGCCCTCACCCGCTGATCCTCTCCACCTTCGCGCCGCACCGCGACAGCTTCTTCTCGAGCGCCTCGAAGCCGCGGTCGAGGTGATAGACGCGGTTGATGATGGTCTCGCCTTCGGCCGCGAGCGCGCCGATGACGAGGGAGACCGAGGCGCGCAGGTCGGTGGCCATCACCGGCGCGCCCTTCAAGGCAGCCACGCCCTCGACATAGGCCGTGTCGCCATCGAGCCGGACCTTCGCGCCAAGGCGGGCCAGCTCCTGCACATGCATGAAGCGGTTCTCGAAGATCGTCTCGCGGATGCGCGAGGTGCCTTGCGCGCGCGTCATCAGGCCCATGAGCTGCGCCTGCAGGTCGGTGGGGAAGCCGGGGAAGGGCTCGGTGGTGACATCGACAGGGGCGAGCGCCGCGCCGTTGCGCGCGACGCGCAGGCCGCCCTCGACCGGCTCGATCAGGACGCCGGCCTGGGACAGCACGTCGAGCGCGGCCTGGAGATCGGCCGGGTTGGCCCCCTCCAGCACCACATCGCCGCCCGCCATGGCCACAGCCATTGCATAGGTGCCGGTCTCGATGCGATCCGGGATGACGCTGTGGCGCGCGCCGTGCAGCCGCGGCACGCCGCGAACCACGATGGTTGAGCTGCCCGCGCCCTCGATGCGCGCGCCCATCGCCGTGAGGCAGCGGGCGAGATCGACCACCTCCGGCTCGCGCGCGGCATTCTCGATCACGGTTTCGCCCGAGGCCAGCACGGAGGCCATCAGGGCGGTGTGCGTGCCGCCGACGGTCACCTTGGGAAAGACGATGTGGCCTCCCTTAAGCCCGTTCTTCGCCGTGGCGATGGCGTAGCCGGAGTCGATCTCGATGCTGGCGCCGAGCCTCTCGAGCGCCATCAGCAGGAGATCCACCGGTCGCGTTCCGATGGCGCAGCCGCCCGGAAGCGAAACCTTGGCATAGCCGGTCCGCGCCACGAGCGGCGCGATCACCCAGAAGGAGGCGCGCATGGTCGATACGAGCTCATAGGGCGCGCAAGGATCGACGATGGTTCGGGCGCACAGCGCCAGCGTCTGCCCCGTCTCGACCGACTGACCGAGGCGCTTGCCAGGCACGGAGCGATCGACGCCATGATTCGACAGGATGCGCGACAGGTTGCTGACGTCGGACAGGCGCGGCACATTGTCGAGCGTCAGCGTGTCATCGGTCAGCAGGCTCGCGATCATCAGCGGCAGGGCTGCATTCTTTGCGCCGGAAATCGGGATGACGCCTTCGAGGCGGCTGCCGCCGGTGATGCGGATGCGGTCCATGGGTGGGGGAATCCTGTCGGCTGAAGACGCAAGCGGAGCGACCTTGCGAGAAGGCGGGCCTGGCGTCAGGGGTCGTTCTTGTCGGCGATGGTCTTGTGCGGCTCTGGCGTCGTTCGTGCGGCGGGATCGTCAGACGCCATGGCCTGCCGGCCCCGCGCCTGCTGCTTGCGCCGCTTCAGATTCTCGCGCAGCGCCGCGGCGAGGCGGGCGGCGCGCCGTTCCGCAGATGTGTCGTTCATGCCGGCCTCGTGATGCCCCGGGCTCCAGCGTCCGATCCCTGCCGCGTCACCCTGCAGGCCGGGCTGCGGGCGGCGGCTCGATCGGTCGCCCCGCCTGCCGCATAGCGCGACGGCAATGCCGGCTCAATAGAGCGGGCAGCGTGCGACGCCGATCCTGCCGGGACGACGCACGCTCGGGGCGGCCCCGCCCACGCAGCGCCCCGGCCGCCGTCATCACTTCGGAGCCAGAACCATGACGACCTGGCGGCCTTCCAGGTTGGGCTCGGACTCGACCTTGACGAAATCGGCGGTCTCCGCCTTGATGCGGTTGAGCACCTCCATGCCGAGATGCTGGTGCGCCATCTCGCGGCCCCGGAACCGCAAGGTGAGCTTGACCTTGTCGCCGTCCTCGATGAAGCCGCGCAGGGCCTTCATCTTCACCTCGTAATCGTGCTTGTCGATGCCGGGGCGGAGCTTGATTTCCTTGATTTCGATCGTCTTCTGCTTCTTGCGCGCCTCGGCGGCCTTCTTTTGCTCAGCAAACTTGAAGCGGCCGAAATCGAGGATCTTGCAGACGGGCGGCGTGGCGTTCGGTGCGATCTCGACCAGGTCGAGCCCTGCCTCCTCGGCCATCTTCTGGGCCTCGAAGATCGGCACGATGCCGCGATTCTGCCCGTCCTGGTCGATCAGCTGGACTTCGCGGACGCGGATGTCGCGATTGATGCGCGGCCCATCCTTCTGGGGAACGGGAAGCGGTCGAAAAGGTCTGCGAATGGTAGTCAACTCCTGTTCTTGACGCCTGTCTGCGCCGGGTGCGCGAGAGATTGCACAATCGCGCCGGTTGTCAACGGTCAAGGCCCGCCATCACCGCCCAGGTCGTGCGCACAGGTCATCCCCCCAGCAACGCCTCGTAGACATCGAGCGTCTCACCCACCATGTGGTCGAGCGAGAACTGCGCCTCGACATGGGCGCGGGCGCGGCGCATCAGCGCCTCGCGGGCGCTGGCCGTGAGCGACAGCGCCTCGATGATGGCCCCGGAAAGCGCCGCTGCATCGCCTGCAGGCACGCGCCAGCCGGTGCGGCTCGTGGCAGGAACCTGCGGGGGGGCCAGCACGGTTTCCGGCACCGCCCCGAGATCGGACACCACGACCGGCGTTCCCATGGCCTGCGCCTCCACCGCGCCACGCCCGCAGGCCTCCGGCTCGATCTACGGGGCCACCACGCCCGCAGCGGCGAGACAGGCGGGCGGCACGCAGGCGCCACCCCCTACGGCGCGCACCGCGCCCCCCGTCCCGTCCCCCACGCCCAGCGCGCCGCTTTTGGCCCACTAGCCCGCACGCCACCGCGCATACCGCCC
>CAZDUL010000126.1:0-23736 GCA_964508635.1 uncultured Allobosea sp.
GACTACGACCGCGAGAAGCTTCAGGAGCGCCTCGCCAAGCTGGCGGGTGGCGTCGCCGTGATCCGTGTCGGCGGCTCGACCGAGGTCGAGGTCAAGGAGAAGAAGGACCGCGTGGACGACGCGCTCAACGCCACCCGCGCCGCGGTGGAAGAGGGCGTGCTGCCGGGCGGCGGTATCGCGCTGCTGCGTGCGGTTTCGGCCATCAGCAAGCTGAAGCCCGCCAACGAGGATCAGAAGACCGGCATCGAGATCGTCAAGAAGGCGCTCACGGCTCCGGCTCGCCAGATCATCGACAACGCCGGCGATGATGCCGCCGTGATCGTCGGCAAGCTGATGGAGGCCAAGGACTACAACGACGGCTACAACGCCCAGACCGGCGAGTATGTCGACATGGTCAAGGCCGGCATCATCGACCCGACCAAGGTCGTGCGCACCGCCATCCAGGACGCCGCTTCGGTCGCGGGTCTGCTCATCACCACCGAGGCGATGATCGCGGAAGCCCCGAAGAAGGACACGCCCGCCCCGATGCCGGGCGGCGGCGGCATGGGCGGGATGGACTTCTGACGACGTCCATCCGCCCAAGCAGGGGCAACGGTTAGAAACGGCCGGGGCCGTTTCTGACTGGCGGCATGGACTTCTGACGACGTCCATCCGCCTGAAACAGGCTCATCGTTCCAATCAGCGACGGCCGCCTTCGGGCGGCCGTTCTCGTTTGGTGGAGTGTCGGTGCGCTCCGCTCACGCCAGCCGCGACAGCGAAAACCGCTTTACGTCATCCAGCAGCGCAAGGAACAGGGCGGCCTGATGTTCGGCCGTCGCCTTTCCCTTCTCCGCCGTGGCAATGGCGGCGTTGCCGGCCGTCCCGGCGGCATGGATGTCCTGCGCGATCCAGGCGAAGGCGGTCATGCCGGTCGGCCGCAGGATCCGGAAGGTCTCGCTGATCTCCAGCGTGGTCGGCGCGAAGTCGATCGCCTCGGCCATCTTCACCAGATCGGGCCGGAAATGCAGCATCAGCGAGGTCTCCATGTCGCCGCCATGGATGCCGACCGCGCGTTCGGTATCGGTGTAGATCCCCGGCGGCACGCCGAGCCGCGACCAGGAGCTGGCTACCGCCAGCATGCCGAACCGCACGCGCAGCTCCCGGCAGACGATGTTCATCAGGTCGACATTGCCGCCATGGGAGTTGACGAAGACGAGCTTGCGCAGTCCGGTGCGATGCACAGCCTCGCCGATCTCGGTCCAGGCCTTGAGCGCCGTCTCGGCGGTGAGCGTGAGCGTGCCGGGCGAGCGGATGTGCTCGTTGGACTTGCCGACCGCCTGCACGGGCAGTATCAGCAGGTCGAGATCGGCCGGACACTGGCGGATCGTCTCCGCCACCATGCCCCTGGCGATCTCGGTGTCGGTCGAGACCGGCAGATGCGGGCCATGCTGCTCGATGGCCGCGATGGGCAGCACGGCGATGGTGCTTTCGGGGTTCAGCCCCTCGAAATCGCGGGTGGTCAGATCACCCCAGTGGCGGGCGGGCATGGTTGCAGCGGTCCTGTTCGTGTTGCGCCGGGCTGGTATCGGCGTGCGGGAAGTGTAGCGGCCATCGCACGTGAAGCGAAGCGACTCAGGGGTCGGTCACCATTGCCCGAGCCGGTCCTCGACCCTGGCGATGAAGCGCTTGCGCGTGGCCTCGTCGGCGATGTTCATGTGATAAAGCGCGTGGTAGTCAACCTGTGCGCCGGGTACGGCATACCATCTGAGGTAGCGTGTCACGATCTTGCGCGGCGGGTCCCCCATGTAGAGCGCCATGTAACGCGGGCGGCCGTAAGTGGAGATGCCGGCGACGCGCCGGAAGCGCAGCAGCGGCTTCACCTTCGCCGGGTCGGAGATGTCGAAGGCGACGCCGGGCATGATCAGCCGGTCGAGAAAGCCTTTCAGCATCGCCGGCATGCCGAAGCACCAGGTGGGGAACTGCACGACGAGCCCCTGTGCCGCCTGAAGGCGCGCGACGTAAGGTTCCAGCCCGACGCGGTTGCGGCTCTCGTCGTGATAGTGGCGCCGCCCCTCCTCCGACAACACGGGGTCGAAGCCCTCCGCGTAGAGATCGCACAGATCGACCTCGTGTCCCGCCCGTTCGAGCCCGCGGATCGCGGCCGCGCGGATGCCGGCATGGAAGCTCTCGGGCAACGGGTGGCAGTAGAGATAGAGGATGCGCATGGCGGTGTCACAGCGAGGGTCTGCAAGGCCGGGTTACGAAAACCCCTGACCTCAGGGCGCTTTCGGCACGAAGCTCCTCATCTTGCCCGGGTTGAGCAGGCCGTAGGGGTCGATGTCGTGCTTGAAGCCGAGCTGGTCGGCGTCGACGCGCTTGTGGCGGCTGCCGTCCTCCAGCGTGACGACGTGCGGGTTGGCGATCATCACGCCGTTCGCCTCGTGCAGCGCTATGATCTCGTCGAGGCGCTCGTCGGAGGTGTAGATCACCAGCGGCAGGGCCGAACAGGTCAGCCGCCCGCCGAAGCGGATGAACTCGCAATGCGGGATGACCTCGCCGGGGAACATCGCCTGCATCTGCAACACGCTCTCGATCAGCCGGTCATGCGGGAACAGGCACTGCAGGTAGGTCACGGTGCGGTCGACCTTCAGCGCCTGCAGCGTGGTGTGGTTCCAGGTGAACTCGTAGAGCGGCAGCTTGCCGGGGCTCTCGTCGAAGGGCTGTTCGAGCGTGATGACGCCGCGGTTGCCGAGGATCATCTTCAGTGATTCCAGCGAAGGCTCCGCGACCATGACGATGAGCAGGTGCTTGCCATCCGGGCAGGCGCTGCGGATGTCCTTGAAGTAGGAGGGCAGCGGCCAGGCGATGGGCGAGACCAGCTTCTTCACCACGCCGTCGGCGAGCGCGATGTCCTGACCGACGCGCATCGCCGTCTCGAAGCTGTCGAAGGCGATGACGAGATCGACCCAGGGCCAGGCCGGTGCGGTTGGCATCTCCAGCTCCGTGATGAGTCCGGTGGTGCCGTAGGCGCGATTGACGAACTGGGCGGCTTCGGCCCTCAGCTCGATGACGCGGGGCGTCTCCTCCACCGTGACGATGCGCGCGGCGAGGATGTTGCCGGGTTCGCGCAGGCCGCCATAGGTCACCGATCCGACGCCGCCGGAGCCGCCGGCCACGAAGCCGCCGATGCTTGCCATGCGCTTGGTCGAGGGATGGATGCGCAGCTCCCAGCCATTCGGTCTGATCGCGGCATCGATGAGGTCGAGCCGCGCGCCCGCGCCCACCCGCACCACCCCTGGCCTGTGCCAGGCGATGCGGTCGAGGCCGCTCATGTCGATCAGCACGCCGCCCTCCAGCGGCACGGCCTGGCCGTAATTGCCGGTCGCGCCGGCCCGTGCGGTGAGGGGGATCCGCCGGCGTGCACAGGCTGCGGCGATACGGACCACGTCCGCCTCGTCGCGCGGCATGGCGATGATGTCGGCGCTCTTGCCGTGCAGCGCGCGGTTCAGCACCGGCGAATACCAGAAGAAATCCCGCGACCGGCGCCGCACGATGGTGGGTTCGGTCTCCACGGGCACGTCGCCGATGTCGGCGAGGAAGCCGGCGATGTCGTGGCGGGAGCCGTTCGACCTGTCGGACTGGGGGATTGCGGGAGCGATGTTCATGGACGCAGGCTCGCGGAGCACGGATGGGCCGTTTGCACTATAGCGTGGACGACAGCCGGGTCAGCCGCTCCATCCTGCTTTGGCGCTTGTTTTCCGCGCAGAAACCTGCCCACAAATAAGGCAGGTTCGCGCTGGCCTGCCGGATCGCGCTGCGCATAGAATGGCACGGCGATTGCTGGCCAGACGGTTCGAAGTCGCCCGAGCCGAGGAGGCATGTCCCGTCCGTGGCGATGATGTTGAACAGGTGAGGAGCCGATCCCCATGACCATGATGAAGTATCGCCTCGACCGTCGCGCGGCTCTTGGCCTGATCGGCGGCGCCGGCGCCTCGGTGCTGATCCCGATGCCGGGGCGCAGCGTGAATGCCCAGACGCTGGACAAGGTGTCCTACCAGACGAACTGGCGCGCCCAGGCCGAGCATGGCGGCTTCTATCACGCGGTCGCGGCGGGCATCTATCGCAAGTACGGCATCGATGCGGACATCCGCATGGGCGGCCCGCAGCAGAACCCGTCGCAGCTGCTGCTGGGCGGCCGCGTCGACATGATCATGTCGAACTCTTTCGAGGCCATCAATTACGCGCGGGAGAACATCCCGTTCATGTGCATCGCCTCGATCTTCCAGAAGGATCCGCAGGTCATCATCAGCCATCCGGGCGTGGGCCACGACACGCTCGCCGCGCTGAAGGGCAAGCCGATCCTGGTCGGCGCCGCCGGGCGCACGTCCTACTGGCCGTTCCTGCGCGCGAAGTTCGGCTTCACAGACGACCAGATCCGGCCCTACACCTTCAACATCCAGCCCTTCCTGGCCGACAAGCAGCTGTCCCAGCAGGGCTTCCTGTCGTCGGAGCCCTACGCCATCCAGCAGGCGGGCGTGAACCCGGTGGTGCACCTCATCGCCGATGCCGGTTTCGACAACTACAACACGACGATCAACATCTCGAACAAGATGGTGGCGGAGAAGAAGGACCTCGTGCAGCGCTTCGTCACCGCATCGCTGGAAGGCTGGGCCGAATACATGAAGGGCGGCCCTGCCATCGAGGCGGCCAATGCGCTGATCAAGAAGGACAACCCCGACATGACCGACGACAAGATCGCTTACGCGATCAAGGTCATGAACGAGAGAGGGATCGTCATGTCGGGCGATGCGCTGACGCTGGGCGTCGGCGCCATGACCGATGCGCGCTGGGCCCGCTTCTACAACGACATGGCGGCCGCCGGCGCCTTCCCGCCCGGGGTCGACTTCAAGAAGGCCTATTCGCTCGAGTTCATCAACAAGGGCGTGGGGCGCGCGTGAGCGTGGCTGAGGTCGCGGCCGAGACCGGTGCGGAGACCCGATCGGCCGGCAGGGAACCAAGTCCCGGCCGGCCGCTGGTGGCGATCCGCGATGTCTCGAAGCAGTTCGCGAACGGCACCATCGCCGTGCGCGACGTCAATCTCGAACTGCGGCGCGGCGAGTTCGTCAGCCTGCTCGGGCCGTCAGGCTGCGGCAAGAGCACCTTGCTGCGCATGATCGCCGGCCTCGGCGAGCCCTCGCGCGGGACCATCGAATGGCCGACAAGCCCGCACGACGCGGAAGGCCACGCCGAGCCCGATCTCGGCTTCGTCTTCCAGGAGCCGACGCTGATGCCATGGGCGACGGCGCTCGACAACGTGCTGCTGCCGCTGAAGCTGAAGGGAGTTGCGAAGTCCGAGCGCGAAGCCCGCGCGGCCGAAATGCTCGGGTTGGTCGGGCTGAAGGGATTCGAGGGCAGCTATCCGCGCGAGCTTTCCGGCGGCATGAAGATGCGCGTCTCGATCGCCCGCGCGCTGGTCACGGGGCCGGCCATCCTGCTCATGGACGAACCCTTCGCCGCGCTCGACGAGATCACACGCCACCGTCTCAACGACGACCTGCTCAGGCTCTGGTGGGACCAGAAGTTCACCGCCGTCTTCGTGACGCATTCCGTGTTCGAGTCGGTCTTCCTGTCGCAGCGCATCGTGGTGATGGCGGCCCGGCCCGGCCGGGTGATCGCCGACCTGACGGTCGATGCGCCCCATCCCCGCGACGAGCAGTTCCGCACCTCGGCGCTCTATGCGGAGCTGTGCCGGATGGCCTCCAACACGCTGCACAAGGCGATCCACGGATGACGGATCTGACCGCCTCTCCCAACACGATACCTGCGGCCGGGACAGACGAGGCCGCGCGCCCGATCTTCGTCGCGGAGCAGCGCATCCTCGGCATTGCGAAATCGTCCTGGCCGTCCATCCTCGCCCCGATCGCCATCGGCGTGCTGGCCCTGGGCTTCTGGGAGTTCATGGTCTGGTGGCGCGAGATTCCGCCCTTCCTGCTGCCCGGCCCATGGCTGATCGCCAAGACGCTGGTGAGCGATTGGCACACCCTGTCCGGCTCCTTGTGGATCACGCTGCGGATCACCGCCGCCGCGTTGATCGCGGCCGTGACGGTGGGCGTGGCCCTCGCCATCATCTTCACCCAGTCGAAATGGCTGGAGATGAGCCTGTTTCCCTATGCTGTCATCCTGCAGGTGACGCCGGTGGTGTCGATCGCGCCGCTGATCATCATCTGGGTGGGCGACATCAACCTGTCCCTGCTGATCTGCGCCTGGATCGTGGCCTTCTTCCCGATTCTGTCCAACACGATCATGGGCCTGAATTCGGCCGACCATAACCTCATCAACCTGTTCCAGCTCTACAAGGCCAACCGCTGGCAGACGCTGCGCTATCTGCGGCTGCCTTCGGCGCTTCCCTACTTCCTCGGCGGCCTGAAGATCTCGGGCGGGCTGGCGCTGATCGGCGCGGTGGTGGCCGAGTTCGTGGCGGGATCCGGCGGCAGCGCCTCGGGACTCGCCTACCGCATCCTCGAATCCGGCTACCAGCTGCGCATTCCGCGCATGTTCGCGGCGCTGATCATGATCTCGGCGACGGGCATCGCGATCTTCCTGCTGACGAGCTGGATCAGCCACCTCTTCCTGCGCAAGTGGCATGAGAGCGCCGTGAAGCGGGAGAACTGAAGGGCGCGTTTGCGGCTGCGGCCAACAGCTGATCGTCCCTCCTCGCTTGCTCCACGCACCGGCTGCGCCCTACAAGGCGACAGCCCGGCGGCCATCGCCGGCCGCGAATCTCCGGGATGTGCGCCGTCGTGCCAGAGCCTGCCTATCGCTACGTCACCGCCGCCTGCGTGCGCGCTGCATGAGCGTGGTGCTGCGACCGCGCCTCGCTGCGACCATCGCGCGCGATCTGCCGTGCGAGATCACGGTGCTCGGGGCCGGCCGGGCCGTGCGCGCGCTGATGACCGTCGCGGCGCTGACAGGACATCCCGGTCGCTTCCGCATCTGGTGCCGGCACGAGGCGCGCGCCGAGCTGATGCGCATCCATCTGGCCGACCTGCCGCCGGTCGATGTCGAGATCGTCGTGGCGGGGGAGCCGGAGCTTTCGGGCCGGGGCCCCGTGGTGCTGGCGCTCGGACAGCGCACCTCCCGCCGCTCCCGCCAGCGCAGCAAGGACGCGCTGTTCGCGGCGAACATGGCGATGATCGAGGCTTTCGTGTCCGGACTCGCCGGGCGCACGGTGCTGGTCGTCACCAACCCGTGCACGCTCCTGACGCGAACCTTGCGACAGCGCGGCGTTCCGGCGCTGGGCGTCGGCGTGATGAACGACCAGCTGCGCTTCGGCCGCGATGCGGATGCCGATTTGCGGCTCGTCGGCGCGCACAACCCGTTCGAGCTCGCCTTCGGCCGTCTCGGCGCGTGTGTGCCCGATGCGCCGCTGTCGTTCTCGCGCGCCGACTATCGCGCGCTGACGAACCGACAGGACCGGCAGCGCCCGCTGCTGGAGCCCGACGGGGCTCTGGCGAAGCTCTGGCCGGCGCTGCACGAATCGGCCTGGCGCGATCTCGGCCATATGCATGACGGGCTCGATGTCGCGAAGCGGTGGTATGCGCGCCAGCGGCTCGCCTCGCGCTATCTGGAGAACGGCGTGGCCTGCGGCCGGGCGATCCTTGCCGCAGCGGACTTCGTGACGGGCAGGCCGCTTTCGTTGCCCGACGTGACGCTGGAGGTGCCGCTGTCGCTGAAGCCGGACGGGCCGATGCTGGTGGCGGGATGGCCGCTGGAGGCGGTGAGCGGCGAGCCGCGCGCCCTCGCCTTCGTAGATGACGCCGTGGCGTTCTGGCGCGACCTTGCCGGGCGCTATGGCGTCGACGGCGATACAGGCGGCGACGCGGAGGCTGTCGTCGGTGGACCGCCGGGGTTCAACCTGGCGGTGCGTGGCGAAGGCCTTGCGGCCCTGCTCGGCGATCTGGCCCCGTTGCAGCGGCCGACGGCAGGGGAGGTCGCGGCGACGGTGCGGATCACAAGCGACCCTGCCGCCCTCGCCGCGCGCGCGCCCGCGGGCGGGATCTTGCAGACGGTGGCCCAGCACCGGGGCAAGAACCCGTTCGAGCACCGCGATCTCACGGTGCAGGCGCTGGCCGGCGAGCGTCGTCTGGTGCGTTTCGGGAGGTCTGGCGCGGTGGCCCTGATCGACGATGCGACGCGGCAGATCACCCTGGCTTGCGACGATCCCGGCGGCCTGCGCGACGAGTTCCGCAAGCTGATGCGCGACCAGATCGCTGTGCCGGCCGCGACCGCGCGCGGCGCGATGGCGCTTCATGCCGGCTTCGTCATGGTGAACGGCCAGGGCCTTCTGCTGATCGGCGGGTCCGGGGCGGGCAAGACGACCGGGGCGTTGAATCTGCTCAGCCGCCATGCCGGTGGCTACGGGGCCTCGGAGCGGGTGCTTCTCTGGCGCGAGGCCGCAGGCGTGCGCGCGCTCGGCGTGCCGGAATCGCTGACGGTGTTTCCCGGTTCGCTGCGCGGCCTGCCGCGCTTTGCGGATCTGATCGCCGGTTGCGATCCCGCGCGCGACTGGGACCGCGCCGCAAAGCTGCGGCTGTCGCGCGATGCGGTGGTCGAGCGCACCTCCGCGCCGCAGATCATGGAGCCGGAGGCGGTGAACCAGATCGTCGTGCTGGCCTATGATGGCGGGTTGACGGGCCCTGCCGTTACGACGGATGTCGGGCACGAGATGGCGCTGCGCGCGGCGGTGGCCAACAATGACCTCACCCATGTCGATGCGGTGCGTGCCCCTTGGCTCGGGTGGGATCGTCCGGCGCCGGATGCGGGGCTGGTTGACGCGCTCATCGGCGGGGCCCTGCCGGTGCGGCTGGTGACATGGCGCGCGCCGGACGCGCTCGGGGCGGCGCTGGCCCGGCTGGCGGGCGCCGGGGAGGCTGTCGCGTGATCCGGCTGAGGCAGATCGTCTCCTATGGCGGCATCGGCGCGATGGCGACGGTTGCGCATTATGGGCTTCTGGTCGCGCTGGTCGAACTGTTCGGCCTGGCGCCGGTGCCGGCGACGCTCGCCGGTTTCGTCGGCGGCGGCATCGTGTCCTATGTCATGAACCGGCGTTTCACCTTCGAGACAACGCGCAGCCATGGCGCGGCGGGCTGGCGTTTCGCGCTTGTCGCTCTGGCCGGGTTCTTCGCCACGTGGGGCCTGATGACGCTGTTCGTGGAGTATTGGGGGCTGCCCTACCTGCCGATGCAGGTGGTCACGACGCTGATCGTGGTGATCATCACCTTCACCGGCCACAAGTTCTTCAGCTTCGGCGAGCACCGGCGCTGACGCACGAGGTGCTGCGCCCTACGGCCGCTTCTGCGCCACGAAGGTCATCCGTGCCGGGTTGTGGCCGATATTGTCGCGGCGGCGCACGGCCGCGAAACCGGCCTTGTGGAGGGCCGTATCCATCTCGGCGGCGGTGTATGTCGTCAGGCCGAGCTTCTCGCGCAGCGTGCGGTAGTCCGAGAAGGCGGTCTTCAGCAGGCCCGCGATCGCAGCCATCAGGAAGCCGCCGCGCCAGGCGAAGGCGAGGAGCGCGCGAGCATCCGTCAGCATGCCGACATCCGGGGGAATCACGTCGCCGATCACGACGATGCCGCCCGGCTTCAGCTTGGCGAGGAACAGCGCCAGATTGTCCGCCAGTTCCTCGCGGGTGAGATACTGCGCCACGGAAATCACCGTCACCAGGTCGAGGCTGTCGTCGGGGATGCCGAGCTCCAGCGTCTCCGGCGGCAGGACGGTAACCTTCGGATTGGTGATGAAGCGTCTGGCGAGTTCGGCGCGCAGGTTGGGCGCGGCGTCCGTCAGATAGAGCCTGCCGCAGGCCGCGGCGACCGCTTCGGCGTGCAGGGCCTCGCCGCAGCCGAAATCGAGGACGTGCGCGTCCGGACCCGGCACCAGCGCCACCGTGTCGCGCGCGATGATGCGCGCATGGAGCAGCTTGTGGCGCTCGGACACATAGATGCTGTGGCTCCGGTCGAAGAAGTCCCGCCAGTCCATCGCCCCACCAGCCCCATCCGCGCCGCGTCCACGCGGCGGTTTGCGTACATTCCGCCGTTCAGGCGGCGGTTTTCCCCTTGTGGGCCTCGATCATCGCCACGAAGCGATCGAACAGATAGTGGCTGTCCTGCGGGCCGGGCGAGGCCTCCGGGTGATGCTGCACCGAGAACACCGGCCTGTCGGTGAGCGCGATGCCGCAGTTCGAGCCGTCGAACAGCGAGACATGGGTCTCGCGCGCATTGGCCGGCAACGTGGCCGGGTCGACCGCGAAGCCATGGTTCATCGACACGATCTCGACCTTGCCGGTGTCGTGTTCCTTCACCGGGTGGTTGGCCCCGTGGTGGCCCTGCTTCATCTTCATTGTCTTTGCGCCGATGGCGAGGCCGAGCATCTGGTGGCCGAGACAGATGCCGAAGGTCGGCACGCCGGCGTCGATGATGGCCCGGATGGTCGCCACCGCATAGCTGCCCGTGGCGGCCGGATCGCCCGGCCCGTTGGCGAGGAAGACGCCATCGGGCTTCAGCGCCAGGACATCCTCGGCGGTCGCGGTCGGCGGCAGCACGGTGATCTCGCAGCCCCGATCGGCGAGAAGGCGCAGGATGTTGCGCTTGACGCCGAAATCGAGCGCGACGACGCGGTGGCGTGCGGCCTTCTGCTGGCCATATCCCGTGGGCCAGACCCAGGGCGTCTCGGTCCAGCTGTAGCGCTGGGGCGTGGTGACGTTCGGTACCAGATCGAGCCCCGCCATGGAGGGCAGGGCAGCCGCCTGCTCTTTCAACGCAGCGATGTCGAAGACGCCATCGGGCGCATGCGTCAGCACGGCGTTGGGCATGCCATGGTCGCGGATCAGCGTGGTCAGCGCGCGGGTGTCCACGCCGCCGATGCCGACGATGCCGCGGCTTTTCAGCCAGGCATCGAGATGGCGGGTCTGGCGCCAGTTGGACGGAGCGGTGATCGCGGCATGCAGCACGACGCCGCAGGCGCTGAGAGAGGCGGCGGCGTTGACCGTCTCGATGTCTTCCTCATTGGCGCCGACATTGCCGATATGGGGAAAGGTGAAGGTGAGGATCTGGCCGTTGTAGGACGGGTCGGTCAGGATCTCCTGATAGCCCGTCATGGCCGTGTTGAAGCAGACCTCACCGCGCGCCACGCCGACCGCGCCGAGGCCGAACCCCTCGATCACCGTGCCGTCGGCGAGAACGAGCACCGCTGTGGCCACCGGCTCCGTCCAGCCGGCCGGCAGCATGGGCGCAACCTGCGCGGCGTTGTCTTGGGCATTCGTCATGATAGACACGTGATCCAGGCCGGGCGTGCCGGCGATTGCGACCGTCGGGACCGAGGCTGATGAAAGCAAGCCCCGCCAAACCGGAGCGGGAGCCTTAAATTGAGGGCGTGCGCGCGTCAACGCGCGGGCCTCGCCCACCTTCTGGAGAAAGACCACACCGATGTCGGCGACAACCTTGCGCGAACGCTTTTCCGAGGAACTGAAGGCGGCCATGAAGGCCGGCGACAAGGGCAAGGTCGCGGCCGTGCGCCTGATCCAGGCCGCGCTGAAGGAGAAGGACATCGAGGCGCGGGGGGCCGGGAAGGGCGAGGCCTCAGATGACGACATCCTTGCCATGCTGCAGAAGATGATCAAGCAGCGCCAGGAATCGGCTGCGATCTACGCCGCCAATGGCCGGCCGGAGCTCGCCGAGAGCGAGAACGCCGAAATTGCGGTGATCTCCGGCTTCCTGCCGGCGCAGATGAACGAGGACGAGGTCAAGGCTGCGATCCAGGCCGCCATCGCCGCGACCGGCGCGTCCACCATGAAGGACATGGGCAAGGTGGTCGCCGAGCTGAAGGCGCGCCATTCCGGCCAGATGGATTTCGCCAAGGCGAGCGGGCTGGTGAAGGCCGCATTGTCCGCCTGAACCGTGTCCGACCCGATCGAACCGTTCCGGATCGCGACGCTCGATGCGCCGAAGGGGGGCAGACTCGGCCTTTGCCGCCTTCCGGGGCGCAGTGGCGCGCTCGATGAGGATGTTGCAGCCATCGCGGACTGGGGTGCGAGCGTGGTCGTGTCGATGACGCCGCGAGAGGAGATGGTCGGCAAGGGAGCGGGCAGTCTGCCGGATGCGCTGCGGGCGCGCGGCATCGAGTGGCTGGCCTTCCCGATCACCGACTTCGGCGTGCCCGATGGTGCCAGCGCGTCCTGGGCTGACCTTGGCCCCCGGCTCCATGCCGTGCTCGATCGCGGCGGCGGCGTGCTGCTGCACTGCGCCGCAGGGCGGGGCCGCTCCGGCATGGTGGCGATGCGTCTCCTCGTCGAGCGCGGCATGAAGCCGGCAGCCGCGCTGGCGAGCGTGCGTGCCGCGCGGCCCGGTGCCGTCGAAACTCCCGAACAGGAACGCTGGGCGGCCGCTTCTTCATGAATATCCTGTTCGTTCACCAGAATTTCCCCGGACAATTCCGCTTCACGGCGAGTGCGCTGGCAAAGGATCCGCGCAACACGGTTGTGGCGCTGTGCATCAACCAGCCGGCCTACGAGACACCGGGGGTGAGGATCGCGCGCTATCGGCCGCAGCGCGGCTCCTCGAAGGATATCCACCCGATGGTGGTGGACTTCGAGACCAAGGTCATCCGCGGGGAAGCCTGTGCGCTGGCGGCAGCGGAACTGAAGAAACGTGGGTTCTCGCCCGACATCGTCGTGGTCCATCCCGGCTGGGGCGAGCACCTGTTCCTGAAGGAGGTGTGGCCGAAGGCGCGCTTCCTCCTGTTCCTCGAGTTCTTCTACCGGACGGAGGGCTACGACTACGCCTTCGATCCCGAGTTCAGCCAGGATTCGCTCGCAGGCCGGATGCGGTTGACCGCCAAGAACGCCAGCCTGTTGTCCGCCTTCGAGGTGATGGACTGGGGCGTGACGCCGACACACTGGCAGAAATCATCCCTGCCTGCGAGCCAGCACGACAGGGTCGACGTGATCTTCGACGGCATCGACACCGGCTTCATCACGCCCGATCCGTCTGCCGAACTGGCCTTGCCGGATGGCCGCGTGGTCAGGGCCGGCGACGAGGTGCTCACCTTCGTCAACCGCAACATGGAGCCCTATCGCGGTTTCCACATCTTCATGCGCGCGCTGCCGGGGATCCAGAGGGAGCGACCCGACGCCGTCACGCTGATCGTGGGCGGCGAGGACGTGTCCTACGGCGCGCGGCCGAAGGAGGGCGGCTCGTGGAAGGAGGTGATGCTGAAGGAACTCGGCGACCGGCTCGACCTGAGCCGCATCGTCTTTCTCGGCAAGCTGCCTTATCCCACCTATCGCCAGCTCATCCGGGTGAGCCGGGTCCACGCCTATCTCACCTATCCCTTCGTGCTGTCCTGGTCGATGCTGGAGAGCATGGCGGCGCAGTGCCTCGTGATCGGCTCGGCGACGCCGCCCGTGACGGAGGTGCTGCGCACCGGCGAGAACGGCATCCTCGTCGATTTCTTCGACATCGACGACTGGGTGCGCAAGATCAGCCGCGCGCTGGCCAGGCCGGACGAGTATCTGCCGATGCGGCGGCAAGCGCGCGCCGACATCCTCGCCCGCTACGATCTCGAGACGGTCTGCCTGCCGGCGCAGCTGAAACTGATCCGGAAGGTGGCGCGGATGTGAGCGGCGGGAGCCGGCGGGCCTCGGGCTGCTCCCGCCATGACGACGCCGGCCCGGTGCGCTAGACTTGGAGGATCATGAAGTTCCCGTCCTTCGTGCTCGATGACATCAAGGCCCGGCTGCCCGTTTCCGCGGTGGTCGGCCGGCGCGTGCGGCTGCAGAAGGCCGGGCGGGAATGGAAAGGCCTGTCTCCCTTCGGCAAGGAGCGCACGCCGTCCTTCTTCGTCAATGACGCCAAGCAGGCCTGGTTCGACTTCTCGTCGGGGCGCAACGGGGACATCTTCACCTTCCTGATGGAGACCGAGGGGCTGAGCTTTCCCGAGGCCGTCGAGCGGCTGGCTGCGGAAGCGGGCGTGACGCTGCCGAGGGTCAGCGCCGAGACCCTGCGCGCGGAGGACGCCCGCCGGGGCCTTCACGAGGTGATCGAGATGGCGGCGCGCTTCTTCGAGGCGCAGCTGGCGGGCCCGGCCGGTCGCGAGGCGCGCGCCTACCTGGAGAGCCGCGGGCTCATGGGCGAGGCGGCGCGCCGCTTCAGGCTCGGCTTTGCGCCGCCCGACCGGTTTGCGCTGCGCGATCATCTTGCGGCGCAGAACGTCACCACCGAACAGATGATCGAGGCGGGGCTGCTGATCCACGGCGAGGACATCGCGGTCCCCTACGACCGCTTCCGCGACCGGGTGATGTTCCCGATCCATGACGCGAAGGGGCGCGTGATCGCCTTCGGCGGACGGGCGATGAGCCCGGACGCGCCGGCGAAATACCTCAACACCGCCGAGACAGCGCTGTTTCACAAGGGGCGGCTGCTGTTCAACCACCACAATGCCCGCAAGGCCGCCCACGAGGCCGGCACGGTGATCGCGGTGGAGGGCTATGTCGATGTCATCGCCATGACGATGGCAGGGTTTGCGCACACGGTCGCCCCGCTCGGCACGGCGCTGACGCAGGAGCAGCTTGCGCTCATGTGGCGGATGGCCGACGAGCCCGTGCTCTGCTTCGACGGCGACAGGGCAGGTCGCAAGGCCGCGCACCGCGCGATCGATGTGGCGCTGCCGGTCATCGAGCCGGGCAAGTCGCTGCGCTTCGCGCTGCTGCCGGAAGGGCAGGATCCGGACGATCTCGTCCGCTCCGGCGGAGCGGACGCCATCGGGCGGATCATCGCGGCGGCCTTGCCGCTCGCCGAGATGATCTGGCAACGCGAGGTCGAGGCCGCGCCGCTCGACACGCCGGAGCGCCGCGCCGCCTTCGAGCAGCGTCTGGCGCAGGTGTTGGGCACAATCCGCGACGAGGCAACGCGGCGGCACTACCGCAGCTTCATGGATGAGCGTCTCGCCCTGATGTTCCCGCCGGTCGAGCGCCGCGGGCGTGGCGATCGCTCCCCGCGTCGCGGCGGCCATGCGGGCACGCGTGGCGGATCGCCGCCCGGGCGGGGCCAGGTGCCGCTCAGGGCCAGTTCGGCGCTGGTGCGCTCGCCGCTTTTCGCTGCGCACGGTATCGGCGAAAGCCCGCGGGAGGCGACGATCCTGCTCGGACTCGCCGCGCGGCCGCAGCTTCTGGCGGCATTCGCGGACGAACTGGCCGAGATGGACTGGCAGGGCCGCGCGGCGCGGGTGATGTGCCAGGCGCTGCTGCAGGCGGTCGTGGACGAGGAGACCAGCCCGGACGGCGTCGCCGCGCGACTGGCCGGGCGCGCCGCGACGGAGGCGCGCGCAGCCCTTGGCCGAATGGTGCGCCATGCCGATCTCGCCCGCATCGCGACGCAGGACGATCCGGAGGCTGCCGCGCGCGTGATTCGCCAGGCCTTCGTCTTGCATCGCCGGGCGCGCACGCTACATAGCGAGCTCAGGGCAGCCGAGCAGGCGCTCGCGGCCGAGCAGACCGAAGCGAACCTTGCCTGGCTGCAGGACGTCAAGGATCGCCTGGCGTCGCTGGAGGGCACGGAAGCCCAGCAGGACGAGACGTGAGGCGGGTTGGCGGCTCGTCGGAGGAGACCGGCGCGGGGAGATGGTCGGCCGCTTCGGCGCGATGGGAAATGGGGGATCGGCACGCTTCGTTAAGGCGTTGCGCCGCCATCCTTGGGAGAACGAATCGGACGGGGTGCGCGTGGCTTGAAAACAGCCATGGCAGCCCTTTTTTGGCGTGGGGACGGCGCTTGCGAGGGCGGCGCTGTCGGACGGAGAGCGCACGGCATGGCGACCAAGGTGACGGAACGCGACGGTGACGACAATGTCGAGGAGAAGAAGGGCCAGTCCGACGGGCCGCTTCTCGACCTCACCGATCAAGCCGTCAAGCGCATGCTCAAGGTCGCGCGCAAGCGCGGCTTCGTGACCTACGAGGAACTCAACGAGGTCCTGCCCTCCGAGGAGTTCACCTCCGACCAGATCGAGGACATCTACGCCCAGCTTTCTGAGATGGGCATCAACGTCATCGAGCAGGAAGAGGGCGATGACGGGCAGGGCGAGACCCAGGCCGGCGCCGAGGCGGACGCCGACGACGAGGCCGAGGCCGAGGCGCAGGAGACCCCGCGCGCGGCGCTGCCGGCGCGCATGGAGCGCAATCTCGAGCCGACCGAGCGCACCGACGACCCCGTTCGCATGTATCTGCGCGAAATGGGTTCGGTCGAGCTTCTGTCGCGCGAGGGCGAGATCGCCATCGCCAAGCGCATCGAGGCTGGCCGGGAGGCGATGATCGCGGGGCTTTGCGAAAGCCCGCTGACATTCCAGGCCATCATCATCTGGCGCGACGAGCTCAACGAGGGCAAGGTCCTGCTGCGCGAGATCATCGACCTCGAGGCGACCTATGCCGGCCCGGATGGCAAGGGCGTGCCGAAGGTCGAGGGGGCCGAGGACGAGGACGAGGCGCAAGGCCGGCCCCCCGCGGGCGAGGATGGCGAGGAGATGCCGCCGCCAGCATCCGAGTTGGACGACGACGACATGGAGAACAACGTGTCGCTGTCGGCCATGGCGGCCGAGCTCAAGCCGAAGGTTCTCGAAATCTTCGACCGCATCGCCGACAACTACAAGAAGCTGCGACGCCTGCAGGATCAGGACATCGAGCTGCGCCTGTCGAATACCAAGCTGACGCCGGCGCAGGAACGCAAGTATCGCGAGCTCAAGGCCAGCATCGTCGCGGACGTGAAGTCGCTGTCTCTCAACCAGAACCGCATCGAGGCGCTGGTCGAGCAGCTCTACGACATCAACAAGCGCCTGATCAGCCAGGAAACGCGCCTGCTGCGCCTCGCCGAAAGCTATGGCGTGGCGCGCGAGGACTTTCTCAAGCAGCACCAGGGCGGCGAGCTCGACCCGAAATGGCTGTTGCGTGTGTCGAAGCTGGGCTCGCGCGGATGGAAGGAGTTCGTCAGCGCCGAAAAGGAGCGCATCAAGGAGATGCGCGAGGAGATCCATACGCTGGCCTCCGAGACCGGGCTCGAGATCGGCGAGTTCCGCAAGATCGTCCAGATGGTTCAGAAGGGCGAGCGCGAGAGCCGGCAGGCGAAGAAGGAGATGATCGAGGCCAATCTTCGCCTCGTGATCTCCATTGCCAAGAAATACACCAACCGCGGCCTGCAGTTCCTCGACCTGATCCAGGAAGGCAATATCGGCCTGATGAAGGCGGTCGACAAGTTCGAGTATCGCCGCGGCTACAAGTTCTCGACCTACGCCACCTGGTGGATCCGGCAGGCGATCACGCGCTCGATCGCCGATCAGGCCCGCACCATCCGCATTCCGGTGCACATGATCGAGACGATCAACAAGATCGTTCGCACCTCGCGCCAGATGCTGCACGAGATCGGCCGCGAACCGACCCCGGAGGAGCTGGCCGAGAAGCTGGCCATGCCGCTCGAAAAGGTGCGAAAGGTGCTGAAGATCGCGAAGGAGCCGATCAGCCTCGAGACGCCGATCGGCGACGAGGAGGACAGCCATCTCGGCGATTTCATCCCCGATCCCAACGTGCTGATGCCGATCGACGCTGCGATCCAGAGCAACCTGCGCGAGACCACGACGCGCGTGCTCGCCTCGCTGACGCCGCGCGAGGAGCGCGTGCTGCGCATGCGTTTCGGCATCGGCATGAACACCGACCACACGCTGGAGGAGGTCGGCCAGCAGTTCTCGGTGACGCGCGAACGCATCCGTCAGATCGAGGCGAAGGCGCTGCGCAAGCTCAAGCACCCCAGCCGGTCAAGGAAGCTGAGGAGCTTCCTGGATAATTGAGGCGCCAGGGGCCGAGGGGCGTGACGGGTCGGCCGGGGTCGTGGCCGGTGGGAAGCCTGTCTTGCGCCTGATCGGACGTTACGGCATAGAGGGTCCACGGTTTTTGCGCTGGGGATCCCGCATGGTGTCGCGTCTTGCCTCGTTGATCATCGCCGGGGCGTCGCTGACAGGCGCAACCCACGCCAACGAGCCCGTTCCGGTGGCGACCATCGATTACGCCGTGACCTACACGCTCAGCGGCGGAACCACGGGGCAGATGGTCTATCGTCATTCCGCCAGCGCATCCCGCATCCTGATGCAGATGAACGCTGACGGCCAGCGGGCGAACGTGCTGATCGAGCCCAGGACGGGTATCGGGCGCATGTGGACGGCCAGCCAGCCCGGCATGGTGATGCGCATGGACGGCCCGCGCAGCGACGCCCCGCTGGGCCGCCGCACCGGCCAGACCGCAAGCCACGCCGGCGAAGCCTGCGCGATCTGGCAGGTCGACGACGCGCGTGTCGGCCTCGCGGCGGATGGCGTGCCGCTGGCCTTCGAGAGCGAAGGCACGCGCGCCGTCGCCAGCAAGATCGAGCGCACCGCGCAGGCGGCGAACCTGTTCCAGCCGCCGCGCGGGCAGGAGATGCGCGTGCCCGGCATGAAGCTGCCGCCGCCGTTCTGATGAGCGCAACCCCGCAGGGCTGCACGTGTCGCCAAACGTGCAGTCATGACGAAATGTGATCGCGCCCATCCCCGATGGGCGTTTGACGGGTTCCGGGTCTGCGCCCCACTGTCGTGACGTGACGACGCTGTTCTCGCCCCTCGCCCCGGATCGCTTCGCGCTCGACGGGCGCTATGCCTTTTCACGGCTGGCCTGGTCGCTTTTGTTCGGGGCCATCGTCTGCATCGGCTCGTGGTCTGTTGTGGTGGCGCTGCCGGCCGTTCAGGCGGATTTCGGCGTGGTGCGCGGGGCGGCCTCCTGGCCCTACACGCTGATGATGATCGGCTTTGCCGGCGGCGCCATCGGCATGGGGCGGCTGGTGGATCGGCTTGGTATCGTCACGCCGATCCTGATCGCGGCCGTGAGCCTCGGCGCGGGCTATGTCGGGGCGGGGCTTTCGCCGTCGCTCGCCGTCTATGCGCTGGCGCATCTGTTCATCGGCTTCGGCTGCTCGATCGGCTTCGCGCCGCTGATTGCCGATGTGTCGCACTGGTTCCGGCGTCGCAGGGCGCTGGCGGTTTCGATCGCTGCGGCTGGCAACTATCTCGCCGGCGCGATCTGGTCGCCGGTGTTGCAGGCCGTGATCGCCGGCCAGGGCTGGCGGTTTGCGCATGTCGCGATGGGCGTTGCCACCTTCGTGGTGATGCTGGCCATGGCGCCGCTGTTCCGACGCCGGCCAGCCGCACAGGCCTATGCGGATGCGACCGTGGCCAGCGACGCGGCGCGCGGCGAACTCGGCCTGTCGCCGGCGACGCTGATGGTCGTGCTGTCGATCGCCGGGTTCTCCTGCTGCATGGCGATGGCGATGCCGCAGGTGCATCTGGTCGCCTACTGCACCGATCTCGGCTACGGCGCAGCGCGCGGCGCGGAGATGCTGGCGCTGATGCTGGGTCTCGGGCTCGTCAGCCGTGTCGGCTCCGGCTGGCTGGCGGACCGGTTCGGGGGTCTCGCCGTGCTGCTGGTCGGCTCGACCATGCAGGGGCTCGCGCTGTTCCTCTACCTGTTCTTCGACGGGCTGGCGGCGCTTTACGTCATCACCGGCATCTTCGGGCTGTTCCAGGGCGGCATCGTGCCGATGTATGCTGTGATCGCGCGCGAATACCTGCCGCCGCGCGAGGCCGGGCAGCGCATTGGCGTCGTCATCGTCGCCACCATCATCGGCATGGCGGCGGGCGGGCTTGCCTCGGGCTACATCTTCGACATGGCCGGCTCCTATCATCTGGCGTTCCTGAACGGGCTGATGTGGAACCTGCTCAACATCGGGCTGGTGGCCTGGCTGATCGCCTGGCCGCGGCTCAAGGCGGGGCGCATCGGCCCGCGGGCGTCAGCGGCTTGACGGGCGCCCGACCGACGGCGGACAACTGGCGCCCTGCTTCCATTCAGAGTCCCAGATGCCCCACCGCACCTATCCGAATGACGAACGCCCGCGCGGCGAACTCACAGTGCGCGTCATCGCCATGCCTGCCGACACGAACGCCAATGGCGACATCTTCGGCGGCTGGGTGATGGCGGCGATGGATCAGGCCGGCGGCATCGCCGGCGTGGAGCGCGCACAGGGGCGCGTGGTGACGGTGAAGGTCGATTCGATGACCTTCCTCAGGCCGATGAAGGTGGGCGATGTGCTGTGCGTCTACACCTCCATCGGCCAGATCGGCCGCACCTCGATGAAGATCGCGATCGAGGCGTGGGCGCAGCGCTTCCGGACCAATCTGATGGAGAAGGTGACAGACGCCACCTTCACCTTCGTCGCCATCGACGATGCGGGGCGGCCGCGTCCGATCCCGCCGGGATAGGGCGCGCGAGAGGCCGGCGACTTCTCCTCAAATTGTCACCAATTCCTGAACGGGACCGTAAAGCGCGTCGGCGCATGTCATGGCAGGACAAGGAGGTCCGACCATGAACCCCGCATTGTCTCTGACCGGACTTGAACATGTCGCGGCCGGGGAGGAAACCCCACGGCGCGCCTCGATCCTCTCGGCCCTGACAAGCCAGTATCTCGATCTGGAGCCACGGCTGACCGATCGGCACATCGAGCTCTACGACAACGTCTTCAAGCTCCTTGTTGCGGGTATCGAGCTGCAGGCCCGGGTCATGCTGGCCGAGAAGCTCGCGCCGCTGAAGCGGGCGCCACGGGAAACCATCCGCAACCTCGCGCTCGATCCGTCGCCCGCGGTGGCGGGGCCGGTGCTCGAACACTCGGGCGCGCTGGCGGAGGACGACCTGATCACTGCCGCCGAGGCCGGAGTCGAGGGACATCGCATCGCTCTGGCGAAGCGCATCGGCCTGCAGGCGAAGGTGGCCGACGTGCTGGTCAGCCGCCGCGAGCAGGCGGTGTGCGTGGCGCTGATCGGCAACGACTCGGCGCAACTCTCCCGCAACGGAGCGGCCACGCTGGCGGACATCGCAAAGGGCAACATGGTGGTGACACAGGCGTTGGCCGCGCGGCTGCGCCTGCCTGCGCAAGCGGTGATGCAGATGCTCGACGCCGCGCGGTCCGTTGTCGTCGAGACGCTGGCGCGCACCGAGCCAGATGCGAAGGCGCGCGATCTCACCGAAGCGGTCGACCGCGCCGTCTCGGTCGTGCGCGACCTGCCCGAGGCCGACAGCCGACCGCTGAACGACCAGCAGATCGTCACGCTCTACGTGATGAAGGCGCATGACGAGGTTGAGCGGGCGCTTTCACGACGCACGCAGCTGCCGGTCGACCTGGTCGGCGAGGCGCTGGTGGCGGAGAACGTCGACGCCCTGCTGATCGTGCTGAAGGTCGCGCAGTTCAGCCGCGCCCATGCCGAGGGCATGCTCTCGGCCAAGCTCGGCGTTCCGATCGGGTCACGCATGTTGCGCGAGCCGCTCGATCAGCTCGACCGCATCAACCCCCGCGATCCCGCGCGGATGATCCGGTTCGTGCTCCAGCGCGAAAACATGAAGCGCGCCTAGCGGGCGACCAGAACCTGCCGGCACTCGGCAGGCAGGGCGTCCACCGACATGGGCGGCTTGGGCTTCGGCGGCGGGCCGGTCCGGGGCGGCGGCTTCGGGCCGAAGATGGCCTTGTGCTGCTGCGCCAGCCAGTCGGTCAGCTCCTGCCCGCAGCCATCGCCGGCCTGCACGGGCTCCTGCTCCTGGCAGGCGTCGGACCCATCCGGGCAGCCGATGCGGATATGGAAATGGAAGTTGTGCCCCCACATCGGGCGCACCTTCGACAGCCAGGCGCGGTCCGACCCGGCCTCGCGGCAAAGCGCCTTCTTGATCGCCGGATTGACGAAGATGCGGTGCACGCGCGCATCGCGGGCGGCGTGGCGGATCAGCCGGGTGTGAGCCGGCGTCCAGACAGCCGGATCGACATCCATCCAGTCTGATCGCACCATGTTTGTGGCCGGCATGTTCTCGCGCTGCTCCTCGCTGAGCCGCTGGCGCGGCATGGGGGTGAGCCAGATGTCCGCGTCGAGCCCGATCTGGTGCGAGGCATGGCCGGTCAGCATCGGGCCGCCACGGGGCTGGCTGATGTCGCCGACCAGGATGCCCGGCCAGCCGGCGACCCGCGGCACGTCCCGGGCAAAGCTCTCCAGATACGCGATGAGATCCGGGTGGCCCCAGTTGCGGTTGCGGTTGAGGCGCATCACCTGCCAGGTCTCGCCCTGCACCGGCAGGGCGACGGCGCCGGCGAGGCAGCCGCGCGCATAGGACCCGATGGCGCGGGCCTGCATCGAGGCAGCCGGCTCGGTGCGGCGGCCGAACTGCACCTTGGCCGCCCACTTGGGCGTGTTCGCCAGAACGCTCGCCCTCCTCGCCGCCTCCTGCTCCGCGGTGGACTGTGCGGCTGAGGGGTGCGGCAGGGCAGCCAGCACGAGGCCAGCCAGCAGGGCGAGGATGGAAACAGAGCGGCGCATGACCATCGCCAGATGTAGCCGGCGGCGTGGTTAACGGCCAGATAACGGAGGCTCGTCGCACGGTTAGGACACGCCTTCGTGAGCGTGCGCGAACGCGACTGGCCAGATCGCGCCGGCCCGCTACTCTCTGCCGCAGGCACGATCACGGAGACTGTGCGCATGCTGAGCCTGAAGTCGCTTCGGAGCGCCTTCGCCCTGCTCGTCGCCGGCGTGATGGTCCTCGCGCCCGCGGCGGCGCGGGAGGCGGAGCCGGGATGCAAGCCGGACATGGCGCAGAACGGCCTGATCCGAAAGGCCTCGCTGCAGACAGGGCAGGTGCGCATCAGCTTCGTCGGCCATGCCACCTTCCTGATCGAGAGCCCGGGCGGTGCGAGCGCCGCGACCGACTACAACGATTTCGTGCGGCCGGCTGCCCCGCCGACGGTCGCAACCATGAACAAGGCCCACTCCACCCATTATTCGCGCAATCCCGATCCGGCGATCCGCCATGTGCTGCGCGGCTGGGACCCGGCCGGCGGGCGGGCCAGCCACGATCTCACCGTCGGGGATATGCGGGTGCGCAACGTGCCGACCAATCTGCGATCGTGGAGCGGCGCGACCGATTTCGACGGCAACTCGATCTTCATCTTCGAGGTGGGCGATCTGTGCATCGTTCACCTCGGTCACCTCCATCACACGCTGGAGCCGGGCCACCTCAGAGCGATCGGCCGGGCCGACGTGGTGCTGGTGCCCGTTGATGGCAATTACACGCTCGACATCGACGGCATGATGGAGGTGCTGAAGCGCCTCCAGGCGCGCGTGATGATCCCGATGCACTTCTTCGGCCAGGCGACGCTGCAACGCTTCCTGTTCAGGGCCAGCGCCGACTGGCCGATCGACAGCCGCGACAGCCCCGTTCTCGTCCTCTCGCGCGACACGCTGCCAGGGCAGCCGACCATCATCGTCCTGCCGGGACGGTGAGGCGCATGCGCGGGCCGAGGCGCTGAGGGGCGATTAACCCAAATCTCAAGGCTATCGCCCAACATGCCGCCCAGCGTTCATCGTGGTCATCGGCCCCATGCCTGCGAGCACCCCACCCTCGGCTGCGGTTGCGGCCTCTGCGTCCCCTTCGCTTGCGCGCGTTCATGCCGATTTGCTGCGCACTGCTCTGGCAGCCTTCGGGGCTGCCCTTTCCCTCAGGGACGGCCCCGACAAGCCGCCTGCGGTGCAGGCCACCCACATCCGCCCGGTCTCGGGCCTCGGCGACGGCGCCCAGCTCGAGCCGCACGGCCCCACCGCATCCCCCCAGCG
>CAZDUL010000127.1:0-33676 GCA_964508635.1 uncultured Allobosea sp.
GGACGGCGAGGGGTGGCTGAGGGTGCTGGTGACGGCGCGCTTGGGGCTGGCGGCGCTCACCGTCTGCCGCTCCGTGCGCTTCGTGGCGAGCAAGCCGCGGACCTTGTCGGATGTCGCATCGGGCCTGTTGTCGAGCCGGGATGCAGACACCCCGCGCGGCCCCGTCAGCTCAGGTAGTTGACGAGGCTCAGCCGCGACAGGATCGAGGTGGTCTGGTAGCTCGCCTGCAGCCGCGTCTGCAGGGCCAGAAGCGCGGTGGCGACCTCCTCGTCGTTCGCATCCTCGACGCCGGCGCGGACCGTCTCCAGGATGTTGAGGCTGGTCTGATGACGCTCCCGCGCCGCCTTCATCGCCACCTGCGCCGCGCCGATCTCGACGGTGATGTCGCGTGGGGATTGCGTGGTGGGGAAGGCCAGCGCGACGCGAACGCGCTCGGCCAGCGCCTCGTAGCGATCGCGGGCGTTCGGATCGGCGGCTGCGAGATCGACCGTGGCGAAGGCGGCGAAGGCCGCCAGCCCCTCCCGGAAGGCCTCCTCGTTGGCCCGCGCGCCGGTGGCCACCACCTGCCCCTCGGCAATCTGGAGAGGCGCCGTGTTGCGGGCCTGGATCGTGGCGTCGTCATCGCCGCGATACCAGATCACGGTGGTGTTCGGGGCTGCCGGCGCCGGCGGGGCGACCGCGGTTGCGAAGCCGGGGCCAGGGACGCGCAGCGGCGGATTACCGTTCGATCCGGCGAAGAAGTCGCGCGCGCCGATCATCGCGGAGGCGCTGTGCAGGCTGGTGCGGGTCTCCTTGCGCACGGCGGCCTCGACCGATGCGCGCAGGTTGATCGCGGTGTCGGCCGGCGTTGCGCCGATGGCGAAGCCGGTCTCGGCCGGGCCGCCGACCGTGTTGGTGCGCGCCTCCAGCGTGATGCTCTGGATCGTGCCGTCCGGCAGGTTCAGCGACAGGCTCACCGTGGCGCCGGGCAGCGGGTTCGCCAGCACGTCGAAGGCCATGGAAGCCGGCGGGCCGGCCGTGAAGGTCGCGGCGATGTTCGGCGTCTGGCTCGCCGCGCCGCGAATGGTGAAGCCATAGGGCGGGTTCGCCGCCTCGCGCGCAAGGGTCACGGTCGTGCCGGCGACGCTGCTGACGAGGCGGCCCATGTCGCCGACACCGGCATCGGCCTGGCGGCGCTCGTCGATCAGCTGGCGCACCCCGGCGCGGCCCGCGCCGTCGCCGTTGAGAATCGTCTCCATGCGCTCCACGGGTTTCACGTCATGCGTGCGGCCGGAGAACAGGTAGCGCCCGTCGACCTCGGCATTGAGCATGTCGATCGTCTGGGCCAGACGGTTGCGGGCGAGGATCTGGCCGGGAACCTCGCCATTGGCGCTTGCGACATAGGCGCCGGGGCGCGCTTCGCTCTTGCCGTCCAGCGCCTCCTTGGCGAAACCCTCCAGCGTGCGCGTCATCACGCTGATGCGCAGGTCGCCCTGCTCGATGGCCTTGGTCCAGCCCGTCAGCGCGCCGATCTTGGCGCGGCTGTCGAGGCTGATGCGGCGGCTGGTGCCCAGATCGGCAAAGCTGTCCGCCTTCCTGCCTGTCGCCATCTGGCGCTGGAGATCCTCGAGCTGCGTGCGCATCTGCACGAAGCGCTCGCCATTGCGCCGCGCCGAGACCGAAGACGGCTTGAGCGATTCGATACCCATGGTTCACTCCATCGGGTTGCGGTCAGATCCGCATCAGCAGGTCCATCATCTCCTTCACGGCGGAGATGACGCGCGCATTGGCGGCATAGGCGTTCTGCAGTTCGACCAGGTTCGCCATTTCCTGGTCGATGTTCACCCCGGACACCTCGGCGAAGCGCGCCTCGACCGATTTCAGGGCGATCTGCTGGCCCTCGTTCAGGCGCTGTGCGCCCTCGGCGACGTTGCCCTGCGTCTCGACGATGCGCTGGGCGAAGGTCGCAATGGTGGCGCGGTAGGCGATGCCCGTTCCGCCGATACCGGTCTGCGGCGTGAAGTCCCGCAGCTGCTCGGTCAGCCGCCGATACATCAGCGAGGGCCGGGTCGGGTCGCCGGTCTGCGTCGCGGGCCCGGTCTCGAATTGCACCAGCAGGGCGCGATTGGCCACGATCTGGCCGTTGACGGCGATGCGCGCCGCCAGCCCGCGCGACTGCGGATGCGTCGCCTCCCACGAACCCGTGTAAAGGCCGCCCGCCGCCATCGGGTCGGTGAAGAAGGGCAGCTCCGGTTCGCCGTTGGGCGCCGGGGCCACCAGCGCGCCTTGCGTCGGGCGTGCGGTCAGCCCGCGCACGTCGCGGGTGTTGGCAGCTCCATCATCGACGATGCGCAGCGTGGTACCGGCATGGCTGACGGTGAAACCGCCGCCGATGGCGGTCTGGATCTGCGCTGCGATGGCCGGCATCGAGCCCGGGAAGCCGGTGAAGTCGATGCCGACGATCTGGTTGTTGCCGGCGCTGACGCCTGCTTGCGCGATGCGCGTCACGGCTGCGGCCGAATCCGCCCGCACGAAAGTGTAGCGTCCCTGGAACCCGGTGGTGCTGTCGGTGTAGTCGAGCGTGACCGTGTTGCCCGCGGCCAGTCCGGCGATATCCACCTCGAAGCCTGTGGCGGGGCCGACCGTGACCGCCGTTCCGGCGATCTCGCGATCCGAGAGCGCGCTCGCCATTTGCGCCGCCAGCTCGTCGAGCTGGGTCTGCGCCTCGACCAGCGTCTTGTCCCGCAACTCGACCAGCGCCGCAAGTTCGCCCGATCTCAACGCATTCGACGCGATCAGGTCGTAGCCGACGCCCGTCGCGTCCGTGATGCGGATCGTGCCGACGCCGCGCAGGCTGTCGTTGGCGTTCCACAGCCGGTCCGGCCCCATGCTGAGGTTGGCGTCGAAGGTGAGCTGCGCCGGCGAATTGCCGTTGAACAGCGTCACGCCGGACGTCGTGAACAGGGTCATGGACCCGGTGGGCGCCTCCGCGGTGCGGATGTCGATGAAGCGCGACAGCTCCGTCACAAGCCGGTCGCGCTGGTCGCGCAGCGCCGCAGCGGACGACTCGTTGTTGTTGTTCGCCAGGCTGTTGTTCGTGGCTGCGTATTCGCGCAGCAGCTGATTGACCCGCGCCACCCCATCGGCGATCTGCAGCTCCGCCTGACCACGCAGATCCTGAACGCCGGCGGACAGATCATTCAGCCGGCGGGCCATCTCCTGCCCGGTCGTCACGGTGTTGGCCCGCAGCGTGAAGTTGCCGGGGTCGCCCTGGAGCTGCTGCAGGCTCTGGGTGAAGCGGCTGAACACGGCGCCGAGCGACTGGGCCGAATCGGGAGGCCCGAAGATCTTGTCCAACGCCGTCAGCATGTCCGCCCGGACAGCCGTGTAGCCTGCGCCGGAGTTCTCCGACCAGAGCTGCTTCTGCACGACCTTGTCGAGAATGCGGTTGACGCCGCCATCGCGCGCGCCGCCGGAGGTCTGCCCCAGCGGCTGCTCGATGATGTTGGCGCGGCGACGGACATAGCCGGCGGAATCGGCATTGCTGATGTTCTGGGAGACGACATCGAGCCCGGCCTGCGTCACCCGCATGCCGGACAGCGCCTTGGTCATGACGCCGGACAGGCCCATCCTCGCCTCCTGCTCGCCTCAGGCCGCCATCAGCGGATGATGTTGAGGATGTCGCTCAACATCTGCTGCGAGGTGGTGATGACGCGCGTATTGGCCGAGTAGGCCTGCTGCGTGACGATCATCTTGGCGAACTCGTCGGCGATGTCGGTGTTGGACTGCTCGAGCGCCCCGCCGAGCAGCTGCGTGCCGCCGGCGCTCGACGTGCCGACCAGAGGCAGGCCCGATTCCACTGTCTCCGCGAAGGCGCCGCCATCGAGGCGCCTGAGCTGGTTCGGAGCCGCGAAGCGCGCTGTCTGAAGCTGCGCCAGCGAGGCGACCTGTCCGTTGGAGTAGGTCCCCACGATGCGGCCATCGGCCGAGATCGTCAGCGAGTTGCGCTGGAGCACGCCTGCAGCGTAGCCGTCCTGCCGGATCGAGTTGGCCTGGAGCACGCCCTTGCTCTCGGTCGCGTTGACCTGCGTCATCACGCGCCCGTCCACCGTCGTCGAGATGTTGACGCCGGCGATCGTGACACCATTGATCGTGAAGGTCGGCAGCGTGACCGTCGGTGCGGAGGTGAGCTGGCCGTTCGGGCCCGTGAAGGTGAAGTCGCCGCCCACCTGCGTCCAGCGCGGGGCCGCGCCCGTTGCGGTCGGGTCCGTTTCGGCATAGAGGCGCCAGGTGTTCGGCGCCGTCTTGGCCCAGGCGAGGCGCACCGCCGCCGGCTGGCCGAGGTTGTCGTAGACGGTGATCGCGCCGCCCTGCAGAGAGCGGGCCGTGAAGGTGCCGTTGTCGGCGCCGGCGATCTCGGCCGGGTAGGTCGCACTCGCAGGATAAAGGGCCGCCGGACCCACAAGGTCGGAGCCGGGGATCTGGGCGCTGTAGGCCGTGGTTTCCGGGACCGGCGGCAGGGTTGCGCCATACTCGATCGTCGTTGTCGCGCGTGGGGGCAGGGCGTCGCCGGTGATGCGGATCACGTCGGCCTCCGATCCTTGCGGGTTGCCGGTAATCGGGTCGATCGACAGTCCTTTCAGGAAATAGCCCGCGCCGTTGACCAGATAACCGTTGGCGTCGAAGTCGAAATCGCCGCGGCGGGTGTAGAGATTGGCGCCGCTGAAGGTCGGGATGCCGTTGATGTCATTGGTCTTCTGCGCGACGATGAAGAAGCCGTCGCCGTTCAGGGCCACATTGGTGCCGATGCTCGTTGTGGCGATGTCGCCCTGCACCGAGTTCGTCGCCGACGAGCGCGCCAGCACCGAGCCGGCCAGTTCGCGGTTCGTCGGGGTATCGGGGATCAGATCGACGAAGCTCGTGTCCATCCGCTTGAAACCGGTGGTGCGCGAATTCGCGATGTTCCCCGAGATGTTTTCAAGCGCATAGGCCTGCGACCGCAGGCCGGACAGCGCCGTCGTCATCGCCCCGAACACACCCATCTGTCAGTCCTCCCGCAAACGTCAGCCGCAACGCACGGCGCAACAAGCCACTGCGGCAGCACTCAGCAGGCTTCGTGCCATGACACGATGCCAAGGATTCCAGAGGGTTGGATGGTTAGCGAGGCGTGGCGCGGCAGGAAGGGCCCGGTCGCTCAGGGCCAGCGCGGCAGGAATTGCCGGGTTCAGCTGCCCACACCGCCATCGTTCAGGTGGCAGGCGCTGATATGGCCGGGCGCGACTGTCTTCAGCGCCGGGCGCTCGGCCTTGCAGCGCGGGCCGGCATGGGGGCAACGCGGGTGGAAGTGGCAGCCCGTCGGCGGGTTGAGCGGCGAGGGGATTTCGCCCTTCAGCGGTGCGAAGCGCTTGTGGCGGCTGGCGAGTGTCGGGACGTTGGCGAGAAGCGCCTGCGCGTAAGGGTGGTTGGCCCCCCTGAACAGCTCGGCCGCCGGCGCGGCCTCCACCACGCGGCCGAGATACATGATCACCACGCGGTCCGAGAGGTGGCGCACCACACCGAGATCGTGGCTGATGAACAGATAGGTGAGGTTGAGATCCCCGCGCAGCTTCATGAACAGGTTCAGGACCTGCGCCTGGATCGAGACATCGAGAGCAGCGACGCTTTCGTCGCAGACCAGAAACTTCGGCTGCACCGCAAGGGCCCGCGCGATGCCGATGCGCGCGCGTTGCCCGCCCGAGAACTGGTGCGGGTAGCGGCGCTTGTAGGTCGGGTCGAGGCCGACCCGCTCCAGCATCTGGTCGACATAGGCCTCCTGCTCGGCCTTGCCGACGAGGCCGTGGAACACCGGCGCCTCGCCCACGATGTCGCTGACGCGCAGACGCGGGTTCAGCGACGACATCGGGTCCTGGAAGATCATCTGTACGGCGAGCGTCTGGGCCTTGCGCTCCGTGCTGCTCAAGGTGGCCGTCGGTGCGCCGCGCCACAGCATCTCGCCTGTGCTGGGCGCATGGATACCGGCCACGACCCGGCCCAGCGTGGACTTGCCGCAGCCGGATTCGCCGACCAGTCCGACCACCTCGCCCTCATGGATGGCGAGATCGACGCCATCGACCGCATGCACGACCTGCTCGCGATTGCGGGCACCCAGAAGGTTGGCGATCTTCGCGGCCGCATCCAGCGGCTTGACGAAGCGCTTGGAGACCTGACGCAATTCGATGATCGGTGCGCTCACGCGGCCACCTGCGGCTGGAGGAGAGGATGGTGGCAGCGCGCCGAACGGCCGCCGGGAAACAGGGATTCGTCCGGAGCAGCGGCGCGGCACAGGTCGCTGGCGAAGTTGCAGCGCGGGGCGAAGGCGCAGCCCGGCGGCAGCCGGGCCAGCGAAGGCGTCGCGCCGGGGATCTGCGCCAGCGGCTGGCCCGGAACGCCCGCGGAAGGCAGCGACCCCAACAGCCCGCGCGTGTAAGGGTGCGCCGGATGGTCGAGCACGTCGTCGACGGCACCGGTCTCGACGATGCGGCCGGCATACATCACCGCCACCCGGTGAGCGAGGCCGGCGATGACCGTCAGGTCATGCGTGATCCAGATCAGCGCCGCCCCCGTTTCGGCGCACAAGTCCTGCATCTCGGCAAGGATCTGGCTCTGGATCGTCACGTCCAGCGCCGTCGTCGGCTCGTCCGCCACGATCAGCGACGGCTGGTTGAGCAGCGCGATGGCGATGGCCACGCGCTGGCGCATGCCACCGGAGAACTGGTGCGGATAGGCCTTCAGCCGCTCCGCCGGCGACGGGATGCCGACCCTTGCGAGCGCTCGCTCGGCCCGGTCGCGGGCGGCCTTTTCGGAGACGGCCTCATGCGCGGTGATCGCCTCGATCATCTGGGTGTCGATGCGCAGGACAGGGTTCAGCGTCATCATCGGATCCTGGAAGATCATCGCGACTTCCCGTCCCCGGACGCTGCGCAACTCCTCCTCGGGCAGGCCGACGAGCTCGCGCCCGTTGACCCTGATCGACCCTGAGACGATCCGACCTGGCGGATCGATCAGGCCCATGATCGAGAAGCCGGTGACCGATTTGCCGGAGCCGGATTCGCCGACGATGCCGAGCACCTCTCCGCGGCTGACCGTGAACGACACGCCATCCACCGACTTCACCACACCGGCGCGGGTGAAGAAATGCGTGCGCAGGTCGACGACCTCGAGGACGGGCGACATCACTTTTCGAGCCTCGGGTTGAGCACGTCGCGGATGCGGTCGCCCATGAGGTTGATCGCGACGATGGTGACAAGCAGGGCGATGCCGGGGAAGAAGCTGATCCAGTATTTCCCCGACAGCATGTACTGGAAGCCGTTGGCGATCAGCACGCCGAGCGAGGGTTCGGTCTGCGGCAGGCCGACGCCGAGGAAGGAGAGCGTGGCCTCGAGCGCGATGGCATGCGCGGTCTGCACCGTGGCGATGACGATGACGGGGGCGAGCACATTGGGCAGGATGTGGCGGAACACGACGCGGGCGTCCGACAGACCCAAGGATTGCGCCGCCTCGACATATTCCTTGCGTCGCTCCACCAGCGCGGAGCCGCGGACGGTGCGGGCGTAATAGGCCCATTGCACCACCACCAGGGCGATGATGATCTTGTCAACGCCCTTGCCGAGCGCGGCCACCAGGATCAGCGCCACCAGAACAGACGGTAGGGACAGCTGCAGGTCGACGATGCGCATGATGATCGTCTCGGTGCGGCCGCCGACATAGGCCGCGATCAGGCCGATCGCCATGCCGACGGTGGCCGCGATCAGCCCGGACAGGGCCCCCACGGTCAGCGAGATGCGCAGCCCGTACAGGATGCCCGAGAGAAGATCCCGGCCCACGCCATCGGTGCCGAGCCAGGCCGTGAAGCCCGCGCCGGTGGTCTGGCCGGGAGCAAGGCGCGAATCCAGCACGTCGACCGCGCGCAGATCATAGGGGTTCTGCGGCGAGATCAGCGGTGCGGCCAGCGCCAGCACCACGATGACAAGGAACATCACGAGGCCCGCCACTGCGATCCGGTCCTCGCGGAACGACGACCAGAAGCGGGCGAGGGGCGTCTCCTCCCTCGTCGCGGGTGCGACGGGAGCGAGGGGCGTGCTGCCCGGCTGGCGAACGGCGTCGGTCATGGGTTAGGCCTTCGCTTCCGTCAGCCGAACGCGCGGATCGAGCAGGGAATAGAGGATGTCGACGACGAGGTTGATGACCACGAACAGCACCACGACCACCATGACGTAGGCGACGATGACCGGCCGATCGAGCCGCTGGATCGCTTCGAGCAGCAGCTTGCCCATGCCGGGCCAGGCGAAGATCGTCTCCGTCACAACCGAGAAGGCCACCAGCGAGCCGAACTCCAGCCCCAGCACCGTGACGATCGGGATCATGATGTTCTTCAGGATGTGGACGCCGACGATGCGGTTCTGCGAGAGCCCCTTGGCGCGCGCGAACTTGACGTAATCCATGAGTGCCGCCTCGCGGGTGCCGGCGCGCGCCAGCCGGATGACGAGGCTGATCTTGAGCAGCGCGAGGTTGAGAGCCGGCAGCGCGATATGCTGCCAGCCCTGCAGCGTGTATAGCGAGGTCTCTATGCCGAGAATGGTGGTGGAGGGCCCGCGTCCAGTGGCCGGAAGCCAGCCGAGCATCACCGAAAACAGCATGATCAGCATCAGCCCGACCCAGAAGGTCGGCAGCGAAAATCCCAGGATCGAGACCGCCATGATACCCTTGGAGAGCCGGCTCTCGGGCTTGAGCCCGGCATAGACGCCGAGCGGCAGGCCGATCACGATCGCCATCAGCAACGCTACGACAGCCAGCTCCATGGTGGCCGGCATGCGGCTGAGGATGAGCTTGATCGCCGGCTCGCCATGCACGAAGGAGCGGCCGAGATCGCCCTGCAGCACGCCGCCGACAAAGCGGAAGAACTGGATCCAGATCGGCTGGTCGAGGCCGAGCGACTGCTTGGTCGCATCGATGGCCTTCTGGTCCATTTCCGGCGAGATCAGCATCCAGACAGGATCACCGATCACGTTCACGCCGAAGAAGACGATCACCACCATGACCGCGATCACGAGCGCGGACTGGCCGAGACGTCGCAGGACGAAGGCGAGCATGGGGATCTCCGCAAGGGTCGCCCCGGGCGGCGCGCGAGGCGCGCCCGGAGCGAGCAGGCGTCAGCGTCTCGGCCCGGTCAGCGCGTGATGCCGGTTGCGAGCGTGTACTCGTCGGCGCGCGCCTCGACCTTGAAGCCCTTGCGCGAGGCCCAGACATTGGTCTGGTAGTGCGAGGGGATGATGCCGAAATCCTTCATGGCGATCTCGGAGGCCTCCGCCAGCAACGCCGCCCGCTTCGCATCGTCGACGGTCGCGAGCGCCTCCTCCAGCTTGGCGTCGAGCGCCTTGTTGGAGTAGCGGCCGCGGTTGGCTGCGCCGCTGCCCTTGGCGCGGTCGAAGGTTCCGAGCAACGCCACCAGCGAGCCCGAGGTCTCGCCGGTCCCGGCGCCCCAGCCGACGAGGATGAAGGAGAATTCCGGCTCGCCGTTCGCACCCGTGGAGGCGCGGGTGAAGAAGTTGGCCGGCGGGATGGTCTCGATCTCGGTGTCGATGCCCACGCGGGTGAACATCTGGGCGACGGCCTCGATGATCTTGGTGTCGTTGGTGTAGCGACCGTTCGGCCCGTGCATCTTCATCTTGAAGCCGTTCGGAAAGCCCGCTTCCGCCAGCAGCTTGCGCGCTCCGTTCGGGTCGAAGGGAGTCGGCTGGAGCGTCTGCGAGGTCCCGAAGAAGCTCTTGGCCAGCACCTGCTCGGCCGGCACCGCCTGCCCGTCCATGATGCGCTCGACGATCGCCTGCCTGTTGATGGCCCGCGACAGCGCCTCGCGCACGCGCACGTCGCGCAGCGGGTTCTTGATCGGCGAGCCATCCTTCGCGGTGATGAAGGGCGTGGTCTCGCGGAACTGGTCCATGTGGAAATAGATCACGCGGTTCGACAGCGTCTCCGCCACCTCGATATTGGCGTTGCGCTTCAGCGCGGGCATGTCGGTCGGCGGGACGGCCTCGATCACGTCGACATCGTTGGCGAGGAGGGCTGCGACGCGCGTCGGCGCCGAGGTGAGAAAGCGGAAGGTCGCCTTCTGCCAGACCGGTTTGGCGCCATGATAGGCCTCGTTGCGCTCCATGACGATCCGGTCGCCCGGCTTGAATTCGACATAGCGGAACGGGCCGGTGCCGCCCTGGCACTTGAGCGCGTTGAAGTCCTCCGTCGAGAGCGTCTCGGCGCAGGCCTTCGAGACGATGCCGAAGGTGGAGAGGTTGGTTGGCACCAGCGGAGCCGGGCGTGCCGTCTTGACGAGGAAGGTGTGGCTGTCGACCTTCTCGAAGGTCATGCCGGCGATGAAGGGCGCGAAGCTGGACGGCGAGCGCGGCACGTTCGGCAGGCGCTTGACAGTCGCCAGCACGTCATCCGTTGTGAGCTCCGTCCCGTCGAAGAACTTCACGCCGCGACGCAGCTTGAACTCCCAGGTGGTATCGTTGACCGCCTTCCAGCTTTCGGCGAGGCCTGGCTTCAGCGCCTGCTTCGCATCCTGCGAGACAAGCGTCTCGAACACATGCCGCGCCAGCATGTTGTTGGGGCTGAGGTTGTGATAGTGCGGGTCGATCGAGCTCGGCTCGGCGGCCAGGCCGATGCGAACCTCCTGCGCTGACGCCATCGATGTGGCTGCCGGCTGCGCAGCGATCAGGAGAGGCGCAGCGATGAGCGCCCATTTCGCGACATGTTTCATGATGGTTCGGTTCCCTCCAGGCCTCTGGTGCGCGCCAGCTTAGCCGACGCTGCGCGCTTGGCCAGACCGGCATTTTCTCTTGACGCCATGGAGGCATACGTGGTCTGGATTAGCTAGTCTCAACTGTATAATCAGAACAAATAGTTTGATGATGAGGCCGCAGGTGGTGCGCAACCTCGCGCCGAGACCGGAGCCGCCGAGCATTCGGGAACTCGAGGTGCTAACCGCGCTCGTCAGGCTGCGCAAGACGACGTCCGCCGCGGTCAGTCTCGGCATCTCGCAGCCCGCAGTGTCGCGCGTGCTGGCGCAGCTGGAAGCGCGTCTGGGATGCGCGCTGTTCCTGCGTGAAAGCGGGCGGCTGTCGCCGACGCCGGAGGCGCTGGCCCTCGACGAACAGGCGCGGCCGATTCTCGCCGCGCTGGACCGTCTTGCGACGTGGCCCGCGGGCGCGCCGAGCAGCGGCCTGCTGCGGATCTGCGCCTCGCCGACGCTGGCGCATCATCTGTTGCCGCCCGTGGTCGCACGCTTTCGCGAGATTGCGCCGGAGGTGACGGTGCAGGTCGAGATCGGCAATGGCCCGACGGTTCTGGCGGCCGTCGCCGACAGGGTGGCCGACCTCGGGCTGATGGATACGCCGCCGGCGCATCCGGCGGTCATGGCCGAGCCCTTCCGTCTGGGACAGGCCCATTGCGTGATGCCGGACGGGCATCCCCTCTCGGTCCTGTCATCCATCGGCGTGGAAGACCTTGCCGGTCATCCCATCGTCGCCCTGGCGCGGCGCTTCGCGTCGCGCGCCAGCGTCGATGCGGCATTCGGACAGGCCGGCCTGCAGCCGCGCATCGTGGCGGAGGCCTCGACATCCGCTTTTGCGGTCGGTCTGGTCCTGCAAGGCGCTGGGGTCGCGCTGCTCAACCCGTTTCCGGTCTGCCAGGCCGGGATGGCGGGCCTCGTGGCAAGACCGTTCAGGCCGTCCATTCCCTACCGCACCTCACTGCTGTTCCCGTCGGCGGGCGGCGCCGCGACGATCGCGCGCCGGTTCGCCGACCTGCTCAAGGAGATGCAGCCCGAAGACGGGCTGACCACGCCCCTCCGTTGAAAGCCCTGGCCCCGTGAACCAGCCTTCGACCACCTGTCTCGACATTCTCGCCGCGCTTGTCGGCTTCGACACCACGAGCCACCGCTCCAATCTCGATCTGGTCGGCTGGATCGAGGCCTACCTCGCGCGCCATGGCGTCGCTGCGATCCGCACGCCGGATGCGACGGGGCGCAAGGCGGCACTGTTCGCCACGATCGGCCCGGCGGACCAGCCGGGATATGTGCTGTCCGGCCACACCGACGTGGTGCCGGTCGATGGCCAGTGCTGGACGAGCGATCCGTTCCGGCTCGCGGTTCGCGATGATCGGGCCTACGGCCGCGGCGCGGTGGACATGAAGGGGTATCTCGCCTGCTGCCTTGCCGCCGTGCCGGCGATGACGCGGGCGAGCCTCAAGCGGCCGATCCATCTTGCCTTCTCCTATGACGAGGAGATCGGCTGCGTCGGCGTCCGGCCCATGCTGGAGCGGCTGAAGGCCGGCGAGTTCGGCATCGCGCCCCCGATCGCCGCCTTCATCGGCGAGCCGACCGGCATGGAGGTCGTCATCGGCCACAAGGGCAAGCGCAGCGTGCGTGCCCGGGTGCGCGGCACGACGGGGCATTCCTCGCTGGCGCCGCGGCATGTGAATGCGGTGGCGTTCGGAGCCGAGATCGTGGCCTTCGTGTCGCGTCAGGCCGAGCGGCTGGCGCGCGAGGGGCGGCGCGATCCGCTGTTCGACCTGCCGCATTCCACCGCCCATGTGGGCGTGTTCAGCGGCGGAACGGCGCTCAACATCGTGCCGGACAGGGCCGAGATCGTGTTCGAGTATCGGGTGATCGGCGCGGATGACGCCGATGCCCTTGTTGCCGAGGTGATGGCCTTCGCCCGGACGGTGCTCGAGCCGCGCATGCGGGCGATCGATCCGTCCTCGGGCATCGATTTCGAGGTCTATGCCGCATTTCCGGGGCTGGACACGCCCCATGACGCCGCGGTCGTCCACCCCGCCAAACGGCTTGCCGCCCGCAACGACCACGCCAAGGTTGCCTATGGCACGGAGGCCGGGCTGTTCGACTCCATCGCAGCCATCCCGTCGGTCGTGCTCGGCCCCGGATCGATCGGGATGGCGCACAAGGCCGACGAGTTCGTGGAGCTTGCGCAGCTCGCCCGGTGCGAGGCCTTCATCGCGAGACTGATCGAGGAGGCGTGCGCCTGATCGTGCGGCCGCGCGATCAGAAGGCCTTGAACGTGATGATCGTGTGGGTGTCCTGGATGTCGGGGATCGTCTGCACCTTCTGCGCCACGAAATGCCCGATGTCGACATCCTTGGGCACATGGAACTTGGCGAGAATGTCGTAATTGCCCGCAGTTGAGTAGATCTCGGACGCGATCTCGCGGTCAGCGAGCGCAGTCGCGACGTCGTAGGTCTTGCCGAGCTTGCACTTGATCTCGACGAAGAAGGTCTGCATCGGCAGGCTCCCTTGGGTGTCAGGCTGCGGCTTGCGATGCGGCGCCGCACAGAACAGCGATCCGGCCGACCGCCTCGCTTTCCGGATCGGTCAGCGGTTCGACCGCCGTGAAATGGTTCGCCCCGGCGATCTCGGCATAGCTGGTGATGGCGCCGCCAAGACCCCAGGCGTCGACCAGCCTGCGGCTCTGCGCGCGGTAGGCGTCGCTTTCGAGCGCACCCACCACCGCATCGAAGCTGAGGCCCGCCGGTGCGGGCCAGAAAAAGGGGCTCATCAGCTCGGCCTCTTCGAGGCTGAGCTTCAGATCGGCGTTCACAGAGGTCTCGGTCAGAGGCTTCAGGTTATAGACCCCGGAGATGCCGTAGCCCGCACCGACCAGCTGGCGCGGCAGGTCGCTCGCCACCGCCGTCCAGTCCGTCGCCACCATGGCGGCAGCGAGATGACCGCCCGCGGAATGGCCGTAGGCCACGAGCGGCAGCCCGAAGCGCCGGTGCAGCGCCGCGCAGGCGAAGCGCACCTCGCCGATGATGTCGGAGATCGCCACCTGCGGGCACAGATTGTAGCCGACGATCGCAACCGGCACCCCGCGCAGGTTGAGACCTCGGGCCATATGGCTGAAGAAGGACGGGTCGAAGGCGCGCCAGTAGCCGCCGTGGAAGAACACGGCGATGGCGCTGGCCCTGAGTTCGGCCGGTCGGAACAGGTCATAGTACTGCCTTGCCGTCGGTCCGTAGGAGACTCCCAGTTCGCACGAAGCGACGGTGCGATAGGCGGCAGCATCGGCCTGCCAGCCGGCGATGATCGCCGGATGCTCCGGCACGCGGGCGCGGTTGTCGTATTCGGTTTCGTAGTCGGCCATGGTCCGGATATCGCGCGCCCTGACTGTTCGCGGATGCAAAACTAGGTTCCGCGAAAGCGAAAGGCGAGCCTCATTTTGACAAGCCGCCCTTGCCTCGTCCATGCACGGCGTCGTCGGCATCTCCGGCTGGCGCATCTTGCGGTACCGTTCTGGCGTGTCACCCATGGAAAATCCGGTTCTGGTCGAGATCCTTCGCGGCGGCGTGGTCGAATCCCTTCATCGCGGCGCGGTTTGCGCGGTCGATGCCGATGGCGCATCCGTGCTCGCGATCGGAGAGGTCGACCGGCCCGTGTTTCCGCGCTCGGCGGTCAAGGCGCTGCAGGCGCTGCCGCTGATCGAGAGCGGGGCCGTCGACGCCATGGGCCTGACGGCTGCCGAGCTCGCGCTGGCCTGTTCCTCGCACTCCGGCGAGCCCGCCCATGTCGAGGCCGTCGCCGCCATGCTGGGCAAGGTCGGGCGCGATGTCGATTGTCTCGAATGCGGCGCCCACTGGCCGATCTTCGACGCCGCGACACGCCGGATGTCCGCCGCCGGCCGCCGGCCGGATGCGCTCCACAACAACTGCTCGGGCAAGCACGCCGGCTTCGTCTGCCTGTCATGCGCGATGGACGCGGATCCGGCCGGCTACGTGAAGCCGGATCACCCCGTGCAGCGGCTGGTGCGCGGGACGCTGGAGGAGGTCACCGGCTCCAGCCACCGCAACGACCTGATGGGCATCGATGGCTGCTCGATCCCGACCTACGCCGTGCCGCTGACGGGGCTGGCACACGGCTTCGCCCGTTTCGCAACCGGCGTCGGCTTCGGCCCGGAGCGCGCGGCGGCTGCCCGGCGCCTGCGCGCTGCCGTCGCCGCCCATCCCTACATGGTCGCCGGAACCGGCCGCTTCGATACGGTGCTGATGCAGGCGCTGGGCGCACGCGCGTTTACCAAGACCGGCGCGGAGGCGGTGTTTTGCGCAGCGCTGCCGGAGGTGGGCCTCGGGCTGGCGCTGAAGATCGACGATGGCGGCACGCGCGCCTCGGAGGCGGTGATGGCCGCGCTGATCCGGCACTTCCTGCCGCTTTCCGGCGATCAGGCCGACGCCGTGGAGGCGCTGGCGAAGCCGCGGATGCGCAACTGGAACGGCATCGAGGTCGGGGAGGTCAAGGTTCGATTGCCGGGCGTCGACGGGTAACGGGCACCGGCAGGCGGTTTCGACCGCGGCCTGCGGTTGGTCCGTCAGGCTGCGCTGGGCGTTTCGCTGACGTTGCCATTTCCCCGCAGACCGGCTGCGATCTGACGGTTGATGTTGATCAGCACGTCGAGCTTGGCCGGATCGACTTCGCGCATCGCGGTCAGCGCGATGGTGTGATTGAAGATGAACATGCCCAGCCCGACGATGTTCTGCTTGATGTCAAGCGGCAACTGGCTGGTCTCGTCGCACACGCCGGCGACGAGGATCGTCCAGAGCCTGCGATTGCGGGTCAGGGCGTCGTCCAGTTCGTCGGCCCTGGTGCTCCAGTTGTCCTTGATGACCTGAAGCCGGGCGGCGGCCTTCATCAGCACATGGGCTTCAAGTTCCCGTTGGCTCAGCGGCGCCGCCTGCGCCTGTTTCGCGTACGCGTTGACCCCGTAGGACATGTTGGAGAAGCTCGGCCTCGTAGGAGATCAGCTTTTTGGCAGCCTTCAGGGCCTTGTAGAGGTCACCGTTTAAGATGCGGTTATTGACCTCCGCGATCAGGGGGGCCGAGCTTGGCGCGGCCTCGAGAAACTCGCGCACGAGGGTGAAGTAGATGTCGTGGTGCTTTCCGACATCCTGATCGAGATACATCAGTTGCACCGCGAGATAGATGCGCTTGGCGGGGCTGTCGGCGGTGCGGGCGGTCAGGATGTCCTTTTCGCGCAGGATCGGCGCCTCGCCCTCGATGAACAGGCGCGTGCGCTGGTCGTCGGCGCGGATCACCACGGTGCCGATGATGATGCGCTCGTTGGGCTTCAGTTCGACTTTCAGCGCCATGGGGCGGCCTTTCCCTAGTTGAACAACCTGAGCACGGCCTGGTCCGACTGCGAGGCCAGCGCCAGCGCCTGTGTGGAGAGCTGCTGGCGGGTCTGCAGGGCGAGCAGGTTTGCCCCTTCCTCGTTGATGTCGGCGACGACGAGGTTGTCGGCGCCGTTCTTCAGCACCTTGATCGATTCCCTGGTGAAGTCCTGTCGCGTCACCGCCACCGTGTTGTTGGCGGCGAAGGTCGCAGCCTGCGCCCGGATCTGCTTGATGGCTGCGTCGAGCTTCACGAGGCCCGCGTTGATCTCGGTGTCGGACTGCATGTTGCGTCGCGTATCGACGGCGCCGAGCCCGAGGCCCGCCGCATCGAACACGACGCCGCGCACCAGAAGCCGCGTGCTGGCGTCCTCGTTGAACACGATGTCGAGTGTCTGGCCGAACAGGATGTTGGTGCCGTTGTAGCCTGCGTCGCGCGCGAAATTGGTCAGCTGCCGCAGCATGTCGTTGTATTGCTCGGCGAACTTCGCGCGGGACGGGTTGGCCACCGACGGAATCGTGCCCGTGTCGGTCGCCGTCGAGGTTGGCAAGGGCGGCTCGAAGGTGCCGAACAGCGTGCCGAGCGTGTTCGGCGGCACGCCGGTTCCGCCGAGGGTCAGTTGCAGCGTGCCGGTGGTGGTGTTGTCGACGATGAGCCGCCCGCCGGCATCGATCGAGGCGTTGATGTAGCGCTCGCCGGTCGTCAGGTTGTTGTTCACCGGGTGCGCATTGATGGCGTTCACCAGGTCCTGCGCCGTCATCGGGTTGGTGAAGGTGATGGTGAAGTTCGCCGATGCGATCACGGGGTTGGACGGCACCGAGAACGTCACCTGCAGCGTCGCGCCGGCCGCGAAGGCACCGGGTGCGCCCGGCGCGCTGGTGCCAACGAGATTCGGATTGGTGAGATAGTCGATCGCGCGCTTGCTCACCGGGTCCATCCCGGAGGAGAGCCTGGCATTCGTGGCGTTGGAATTCAGCGCCGAGCGCAGGCCGGCCTGCATCTGCTCGATCAGCCGGGTCATGCCCGTCAGCGCGGCATCGGCCTTCTTCAGGGTCTCGATTCCGAGCCCGATGTTGTCGAGCAGTCGGTTGAGGTCCCGGCTCTGGGCATTGAGGTTCTGCGACTGGAAGTAGTTGAGCGGATCGTCGAGCGCGGTGTTGACGCGCCGCCCGGTCGACAGCCGGGTCTGGGCCCGCTCCTGCAAGGCGGATGCGTTCTGAAGGGAGAGCAGGTTGCTGCGGATGCCCTTGGAGAGAACGATGTCGCTCATCTGACGTTCCATTCTGGACCAGCGACCCTTCTGAATCGCTGGATGCTCATCATGGTTTGTTAACCCTAACAGTCGGTAAATGGTGACACGGTGTTTCGGGGCGCCAAACAAAAGGGCCGGGGAGCGTCCCCGGCCCGCGCCATCCCCATGCGCAGCGCCTTACACGGCGCGCGCCATGATCTCCATTTGTGCCTTGTAGCGGAAGGTCAGGTCGAAACGCTCCACCGTGAACCCGGCCTGCTCGACCAGACGCACGAGCGAAGCGCGGGTGAAGTTGTGGTGGTGCTCGATCTCGATCCAGTAGGGGTTGCTCCCGGCCTGATCCATCAGCCGCCAGCTGGACGAGTCCATGTTCGGCAGCGAGATGACGAGGATCCCGCCAGGCTTCATCAGCCGCTTTGCCTGCGCCAGCGCCTCGCGCGGATGGGGGATGTGCTCGAGCACGTCGCACATCGACAGCACGTCCACCTGCCCATCCGCATTTACCGCCATGAAATCGCCCTGCTGGGCCCGGTAGCCGGCTCGGATCAGTGCTTCCACGGCCTCCCGCCGGGCGTCGAGCCCGAGCGCGTCGAAGCCGAATTCGCTGGCGGTCATCATCAGCGCGCCATCGCCGCAGCCGACATCGAGCCATGCCGGCGGCATCCCGGCCCGCGAGCCGATCGCGCTGCGATAACCGCCCATCAGGTCGATGGCGGCCAGGACGGTGGGTTTCCAGATGTGCCGCTTCTGGTCCGGGTCGCCGCCTGCGACCTGTCCCGCATGGCTGCGGCGAAAGACTTCGGCCAGACCTTCCGGCGTCCACCAGTGGCGGGTGAAGACATGGGCGCAATCGTCGCAACGCATCCAGTCGAGTGTCGGCGGCAGGCGCTCGTGCCAGTTGACATAGGCCTTGGCCGGTGCAACGCCGAGCAGCGTCATGCGCCCGCCGTCGCAGGCCGGGCAGCAGGCATAGGGCCTGCGCAACGCTGCAAACGGGTCCGGTTCGCGTGCGCCCGACACCGGGGAATTGCTCGCCATGGCCGACATCGTGCGGACCCCTTTCAGCGTGACTGAGGCTGGCGCTGGCGCCGCGCCTGAAGCCGGTCGCCATAGCCCTGCGCATAGGTGAGGTGCGAACCGTCCGGCAGGAGCCCGCGCTTGACGAGCTCCAGCACGCACCGGATCGACAGGTCGAGGCTCTCGTAGAGCGTCTCGGCGAGGTATGCCGTCCGCCGCAGCGTCATGTCGTCGATCGCGGCGGGGTGGACCACGTCGCGGATATAGACCAGATCGGCTTCCAGCAGCTGGTTGAGCGGCCGGCGGACATCGTTGTTCATCACTGTCGGGGCGATGATCCAGCGCTTGGCGGCATACATGTGGTGCGGAATGAAGCCGAGCGAGCGCAGGAAGGTGTCGACCTCGCCCACCGTCGGCTGGTTCCTGTAAAGCGCGACGAACGACACCTCGATTTGCAGCATGGCAAGCTCGTCAAGCTTGGCCCCGCCGTTCTCGAGGATCATCAGTTCGGAGCCCTGCACGTCGATCTTGATGAAGTGCGGCGGATCCACCTCGCCGAGATCGGCCAGCCGCCGGGTCGGCATCGGTATCTTGCGCTGGACTTCCCCCCACGGCTCGAAGCCGTTGAAGAAGGCGAGCGCCTCCGGGTCGGGCTCGAGCAGGGAGGTCATGCCGGCCGGACAGACATGCAGCGTGTGCTCGTGCCCGTCGCCCAGCGCGTAGGGCAGGGTGGTGTGCCGGGCGTCGTCGCGCGCTTTCAGCGCCCGGAAGAAGCTCTCCTCCGGCTCGAACGCGATCTTGCGTGCCATGCCGTGGCGCGCAAGATCGTCGAAGGCGTTGATTTCCCCATAATCGGCCGCGCCGATATCGGCCAGCACGACGGGGGTCTCGAGGCCGAGAAAGGTCGCGAGCCACTGGTGGTCAGGCGTCAACCCGGTCGGCCCGGGCGTCCCGCATGCAACCGGTGCCGCGACAGGAGCGTCGAAGCGCAGGGTGGTGGCGGCGGAAGATGAGGCGTTCATCGGCAGGCTCCGGGCTGCCGTCGCGATTCTGCGCCGGCCACCCTCCCATCTGCCGCGATCATGGTTAACGCGGCCTTAGCCATTGCCGCGCTATGCATGGCTGAACGAATGAAGCGGCGCTTCGCCCCGAACAGGACGGCCCTTCCATGTCATCACGCCAGTGCGGTTCCTGCTCCCTGTGCTGCAAGGTTCTGGACGTTCCGGCCGTTTACAAGCCGGCCGGCCAGTGGTGCCGTCACTTCAAGGCGGGCGCGGGCTGCTCGATCCATCAGCTTCGGCCCAAACCCTGCCGCGATTTCGCCTGCCTGTGGCTGAAGGATTCCGGCCTTGACGACGCCTGGAAGCCGTCGACCGCGAAGTTCGTCCTGGCCGACAGCCCCGAGGGCGACGCTTTGCTGATCCATGTCGATCCCAACCAGAAGAACGCCTGGCGGCTGGAGCCCTATCACCGTGTGCTGCGGCAGCTCGCCGACAGGCTGATGCGCGAGAACAAGCTGCTCATCGTGATGGAGCCGAAGCGGCGCTTCGCCGTCACGCCCGATCGGGAGATCGAGCTTGGCGATCCGGCGCTGCCGCTGACCTGGGAGATCACGGTCAGCGAGCGCGCCGGCAGGACGGACTTCCACATCGAGTTCGAGCGCAGCGCGCGCCAGCCATCGGCGCCGACCCCGACCTTCGTGCCGGCGGGACCTGCGACCGTCGCGCCGGCCGCCGAGAAGCCGACCGCCACGTTCACCTTCAGCGCACCGCGCTGAGCGGTGTCTCGGGGCTCGCAAGGGTCAGCTTTCCCCGGCGCGCAGCTTGTCGATGTAGGCCCCCGCATAGACATACATGCCGATATGCCCGATCTTGCGGTCGACAGTGGCCCAGACCTGACCGCCGCACTGCTTCGTCCAGCGATGGCAGAAGGACAGGTCCTCCGACAGCATCGTGCCGCCTTCCTCGTCGAGGATGATGTCGAAGAAACCGTGCAGCTCGCTGTTGCCGAAGGCGTCGGTGCCGCGGCCTTCCTGCACCTTGTAGGTGTTGACCACCTTGCGCTCGACCATCTGCGTCAGTGCGTCCCTGCGGATCAGCGTCACGCCCATGCCGATACCCTCGACCTCGATCAGCCCGTCCTGGACCGTGAGGCTGTCGCGCGGCAGATGGCGCGTCACGAACGACAGCGCGCTGGCCATGGCGTGCTCGAAGGGTCGTCCGGCCCGCGCTGCGTCGTAGAGGCGCTTCGGATCGATCAGCCGCTTCGGGCAGATCGCGCCGACGATCGGCTTGTTGGCGCGCAGCAGGTCGAGCACCGCGTCCGCCTCGAAGCTCATGTCGTCGTCGATGAACAGCAGATGCGTCACCTCCGGCGAACGCCAGGCCAGCGTCGCCATGGTGTTGCGGGCCAGCACGATGTCGGCGGAGTCGATGTTGATGAAGCGGCTGCGGATGCCGAGCTCGCCGAACAGCATCACCGTGTTGATCAGGCTCTGCGTGGTGTGGACCATGGTCGTGCCGCGAAAGCTGGGCACGCCGATGATGACGCTGATCGGCTGCTGGGCCGGATTGCTCTGGGCCTGGCTCATGGGACGCTCCGGTTCTGCCCGGCAGCGTTACGTGATTCGTCGGCTTGCGCCGATCAGCCGGGTGTCTTGAAACGCGAACGGCCGGGGCCCTTCCGGACCTCCGGCCGCCTTGCGCCCCCCGTCTGGCGGGAGGCGCCTGTTTTCGCGCGAGCGATCAGAACAGGCGCAGGATCGCGCCGTCCGACTGGTTGGCGAGCGAGAGCGCGGTGATCGAGAGCTGCTGGCGGGTCTGCAGCGAGGTGAGCTTGGCGCCTTCCTCGTTGATGTCCGCCAGGGTAAGCAGATCCGCGCCATCGCGGAAGTTCCGGATCGATTCCTTCACGTAGTCCTGACGATTGGTCAGGATGTTGGCGTTCGTCGAGAACTGGGCGGAGAGACCGCCGATCGTCGCCTTGGCTGCGCGGATCTTGCCCAGCGCGTTCGAGATCTCCCGATCCGACTGGAAGTTGCGCACCGCGTCGCCGAACTGCGCCGCCGCGTTGTCGAGCGAGAAGCCCAGCGCCGAGGCATCGATGCGGCGGCCCTGCGTGGTCAGCGAGGTGGTGTTGTCCTCGTTGAAGCCGATGCGCAGGAAGTCGCCCTGCAGCAGGTTCGTGCCGTTGAAGCCCGCATCCAGCGCGGAGTTGCGGATCTGGTTCAGCACCTCGCGGAAGGCCGAGGCCGCCGCGTTGCGGGTTTCCTGCATCGTGCTCGAGCCGAGCATCAGGGCCGTCTGCGTGCCGGTTCCCGTCACCGTCGGCGAAGCGCCGACCGCACCCGAGAACGAGAAGATGTCGAGCGTGTTGTTCTGCGCGCCGGTGGAGCCGGTGTTGACAACCGCCTGCAACGCGAAGGTGTCGCCGGACACCGGATCGCGGCCGGAGATGTTGTTCTCGATGACGATGTTGCCGGAATCGTTCAGATAGGCCGACACGCGCGCCGCCTGACCCGACGGGTTCAGGGCCACGTTGGTGTTGATGTTGTCGAGCAGGTTCTGGACGGTCGTGGTGCTGGCGATCGAGAGCGAAGTGCCGGTACCGACAACCGTGACCGTGCCGGAGGCGGAGACACGCACCAGATTGAACTGAACCGAGTCGCCGACCTGGAAGCGGTTGGCGGTCGTGCTGGTCGCGGGGCCTTCCGCCAGCAGCGCCGTCGCGGAGGCCGCGCCGGTGACCGGATCGCGGAACGCGAATGTCGTCGTGGCGCGGGCATTGGTGCCGGCGGTGTTGAGCGCGGCGCGCAGCGTGCCTTCGGCCTGCTCGAGCGAGCGGGTGATCGAGGTCAGCGCCTTGTCGGTCTGCTTCAGGACATTGAGGCCGAGACCGATATTGTCCTGGATCACTTCAAGGCCGCGTGCCTTCGAGTTGAAGGACTCGGCAACGAAGTAGTTCAGCGCGTTGTCGAGGGCCGTGTTGACCTTCTTGCCCGTCGCAAGACGGTTGTTGGTCGCCTTGATCTGGTCCTGGAGGTTGTTGAGCGACGACAGGGCGTCCTTCATGCCCCGGGTGAGCGAGATCGTCATGGGTGGATCCTTTCTGGAGCCAAAGGGGGTTTGACGGAACGCGCGGACCTCCTGTCCGCCGTTTCCGCAACCGACGCTCGCCGTCGCCTGCTAACGCACCTTCAACATCTGTGGTGAACGCGACTTAACCCTAACCGCGCCCGAACAGGCATGGTTAAGCTCATGAAAACAAACAGTTGAATGGTGGGAGACGCCGGGCCGAACACGTCGGTGTCGGGCCGTGCGCGGCCATCCCCAGCCCGTCACGGCCGGGCACCGATCCGGCCATCCCGGGACCAATCGTGCGGCCTGCGCCCCAGGCGGCCTTGGATCGGCGGGGCGACGCCCGCCGATGACGTGATCCGCCGATGTCGCGAGGTGGAGGGTTCGGTCCGCCTCAGCGGCCGAGCTTGGCAAGTTCCACGGCGACGCGCAGCTCGATATGCGCGATCAGCTCTTCCAGCCGCGGATCGTCGCTGGCCAGCGCGCGCTGACCGAGCTGCGCCTTGAGCTGCGCCAGCGGCGCGACCGGGATCACGCCGCCAATCAGCGCCGCCCTGAGCCGGCCGAGCCCGTCGAGCAGGCCATGCCCGCGCCTCGCGCGGCGCTGCCTGCGCTGCGTGGCTTCCTCCTCCGCCTGCAGCGCGACCAGCCCGTCCAGCGCGCCAGTCTCACCTGCGCCCGCGATGCGCGCGGGGTGTCCCGTCCCGGCCGTCGGCAGCCGGAACCCGTCGCTGGCGGCGGAGGCAGCGCGGGGGCGGGATGCCTGGGCCCGCTGGATCGTGGCGCGCGTATCGATGGGGAACAAGCGCCGCAACATGGGGCAACATGGTTAAAGCTTCGTTCAGCACCCGGCAAAAGCTGCCGTGCGCGCGGCACTTTCGGCAGCCCCGGGTGTGCGCGGATTTATCCTTCACCAATCATCATATTGAAAACATGGACCGTTCAATCGTGGAATCCTTGGCACGCCGCTCGCTGGGCGCTTGTCTGGCGATGCCTGCGATGCGCCAGGCCCGCATGGGACAAAAGGTCAGGACCGATGATGCCGATGCCCGGTTTCCACCGCCCGATACGAGCCGCCATCCTTGTTGCCGCGCTCGCCTGTGCCATTCTGGCCGCTGCAACGCCGGCCCAGGCTCTGTCCCGCATCAAGGATCTCGCCTCGGTCGAGGGCGTCCGGCAGAACCAGCTCGTCGGCTATGGCATCGTCGTTGGCCTGAACGGCACCGGCGACACGCTCAACAACGCGCCCTTCACCCGCCAGTCGGCGCAGGCCATGCTCGAACGCCTCGGCGTCAACACCCGCGGGGCCAACATGCGCACCGCCAACATGGCTGCGGTGATCGTCACCGCAACGCTGCCGGCGTTCTCCACGCAGGGAACCAAGGTCGATGTCACGGTCTCATCGCTGGGCGACGCCAAGTCGCTCCAGGGCGGCACGCTGCTGGTCACGCCGCTGCTCGGCGCCGATGGCGAGGTCTATGCGGTTGCCCAGGGCGCTGTGGCGATTTCCGGCTTCTCGGCGCAGGGAGATGCCGCCTCCATCACGCGCGGCGTGCCGACCGTCGGGCGCATCGCCAATGGCGCGATCGTCGAGCGCGAGATCGATTTCGCGCTGAACAAGCTGCGCACGCTCAGGCTCTCGCTGCGCAATCCCGATTTCACGACGGCGCGCCGCATGGCCGCCGCCATCAACGACTTTCTCGGCCAGGCCACTGCCGAGCCGACGGACCCGTCCACGGTCGTCATCCAGGTGCCGTCGCGCTACCAGGGCAACATGATCCGGCTGCTGACCGAGATCGAGCAGCTGCGCATCGAGCCGGATCAGCAGGCGCGCATCGTCATCGACGAGCGCTCGGGCATCATCGTCATGGGGCGCGACGTGCGCGTGTCGCAGGTGGCGGTGGCGCAGGGCAACCTCACCGTCACGATTTCCGAGCAGCCGCAGGTCTCGCAGCCCGCGCCCTTCGGCAACGGGCAGACAGCCGTTGTCCCGCGCACGGCCGTCCGCGTCGATACCGAAGGCGGCAACAAGCTCGCCATCGTTCAGGAAAGCGTGTCGCTGCGCGACCTGGTCGATGGCCTCAACGCGCTCGGCATCGGCCCGCGCGATCTGATCTCCATCCTGCAGGCCATCAAGGCCGCTGGCGCCCTTCAGGCCGAAATCGAGGTGATGTGATGAGCCTTCCAGTGACCGCTCTCGCCCTGCCTGTCGCGAGAGTCGCCATCGGCATGGCGACCAAGGCTGTCGGCCAGGTTGCCCAGGCCCTTTCGCCGGCGCAAGCGAAGATCCGCAAGACGGCCGAGGAGTTCGAGACGATGTATCTGGAGAACATGCTCCAGCAGGTTTTCCCGCAGGACAGCGGGGAGGGGCCAATCGGCAACAACGGCCCGGGTTCCGATGTCTGGCGTGGCATGCTCGTCAACGAATATGCCCGCGGCGTCTCGAAGTCCGGAGGTCTCGGCATCGCCGACACGATCTATCGGCAGATGCTGCAGATGCAGGAGGCGCAGATGGGCGGCCACAACCATGGCGCCTGATGCCGCCCCGCTGAACCGCCCGCGCGTGGTCACCGCCGAGGAGGCGAGGGCGCTGGTCGAGAACGTCGTCGAGACGCTGTCTGCGCTGTCGCAGGTCATCGGCGAGGAAACCCAGTTGATGCGCGATGGAGCCATCGCCGACGCACTGGCCTGCGAACCGCGCAAGACGGCGCTGGCCGGGGCCTACATGCGCGGACTGGAGGTGGTGAAGGCCAACGCCGTGGCGCTTGCGCGCTTCACGCCCGAGGGCGTGCAGAAGCTGAAGGGTGCCCACGCCGCCTTCGGCGTGCTGCTCGACACCAATCAGACGGTTCTCGCAACCGCCCGCGCCGTCTCCGAAACGATCATTCGCGATCTTGCCCGGGAGACCGGGAAGATCGGCCAGCCGCAAGGCTATGCGAGGACGGGCTATGGGGCCGCCGCGCCCACGCCCGCGCCGCGCTGCGCTGGCCCGATCGTGGTGAGCAAGAGATTGTGACGGAATGTCAAATCGTTGCAGTTGCGACTGTTCACGATTCACCAATCTTTGTTACTGCGCCTTAACGCCTTCCTGTCATGTTCACGCTGCCGCCGAGGAGGATCGGCGGCGCGGCCGGCAGAAGGATGACAGGCCATGGATATCGGCGGGGTTAGACTGGCTCCCGCCGCCGCGACGGTCCCCGTCGCGAACCGCGCGGAGCCCACAGGCAGCGGGACGCGTGCCGTTGCGACGGAGTTGCCCACCGACCAGGCCGTTCGCTCGGTCGGGCAGGGTGAGGCCGTCACGGTCGATGTCCGGCAGGACCGCGCCCGGGAGCAGCAGGCTCGTGAGCGGCTGCTGAAGGATTTCATCCGCAATCGCGCCGTGATCGACCCCCGCACCCGTGAGGTGGTCTATCAGGCTGTCAATGCACGCACCGGCGAGGTGGTGCGCCAGTTCCCGGACGAGGCCATCCTGAAGCTGCGCGACTACGCCAACCAGATGCTGGCCTACAACGAGCGCGGCGCGCTGGGGCTCAAGCGCACGGTCTGAGCCCCTTCGCTGGACATGGTGAACCGCTTCCCTGCAAACGTGGTTACGATTTACCGCCGATTAAACTTAACGACGCATGATCGCACCTGTCGGCCAGAACGGCCGACCAGCCCAGGAAGGGCTGCCATCGACCAAGAATGGTGCGCAACATGCAGACTGCTTCGCTGACGCTGGGCATGAAGAATGCCCTGTCTTCGCTCGGAAATCTCCAGAACCAGATCGAAAAGACGAACAACCGGCTCGCCACCGGCAAGAAGGTCAACACGGCGCTCGACAACGCGCTGAACTACTTCCTGGCGGATTCCTTCAGCGCCAAGGCCCGCGGCCTCCAGACCATTCTCGACAACATCGGGCTTGGCCTCAACGTCGTCAAACAGGCCGACAAGGCGCTGACCTCGATCCGCACCTCGCTGGAGCAGGCGGAAGGGACGCTGCGCGCCGCGCTCAACACCTCCGGCACCAACGCCCGCGCGACGACGACCTATTCGTTCCGCGATCCGATCACCGGCGCGGCCTCTGCGACCGCGCTGCTGGCAGAAGGCCCCGCGACCAGCACGACCGCCAACCGCTTCCAGGTCGGCGACTCGGTTCAGTTCAACCTGGTGCGCGTCTCCGCTTCAGGCACGGTCACCGTGGTCGGCACCGGCACGAGTCTGAGCATTACCGCCACCACGACCGTTCAGAACCTGCTCGACAACATCAACACCAGCGTTGCGCTGAACCCGGCGGGGCAGTCGCCGCGGGTGCAGGCCTATCTGAGCGACGCCGGCAACCTCATCATCGAGAACCAGGTCAACGGTCGCGATGCTTCGGGTGACACCTTCGCATTGCAGGCGATCGTCAACACCGGCTCCACCGGCGCGCAGAACAACACGCTCGACATCTTCTCGTTCTCGGGGGCGGTCGGAGCCAACCCCACCTCGACGGGCACCGGCACGCAGACCGTGCTGATGATGGGCTCGAGCACCCTTCAGGAGACCCGCAAGTCCGCTGCAGCCGCCTTCCGCGAGGTGTTGAACCAGGTGCGCAACTCGGCCCTCGACGCCGGCTACAACGGCACGAACCTGCTGCAGGGCGACTTCCTGCGCACGGTGTTCAACGAGGACGAGACGACCTCGATCGTGACGCAAGGCCGTCGCATCGACGCCGCCGCGCTCGGCTTCTCGCTCGACAACGTGACGGCCTCCACCGGCGACGCCTTCCGCGACTTCCAGGGCGATCGCGAACTGTCGAACGCGCTGGCCAAGATCCGGGCGGCCAAGACCACGATCCAGGGCATGTCGACACAGTTTGCGACCAACGGCAACCTGATGACGAACAGGCAGGAATACACCAAGGCCGCCATCAAGAACTTCACCGATGGCGCGGATCTGCTGACGCTCGCCGACATCAACGAGGAGGGCGCGACGCTGTCCTCGCTGCAGACCCGCCAGCAGCTCGCTGTCACGGCGCTCTCGTTGGCGAACCAGTCCGATCAGGCCATCCTGCGGCTGTTCTGATCGACGATCCCCGTGCGGGCGCAGGAGGCGCCTTTGCGACGCACCACGCGCCGGCAGCCAGAACGGCCAGGGCGCGAGACAGGCGGCGGGTTTCCGGTTCGGAAGGCCCGCCGTTTGGCGCTCCGGAGCCTGCGGGAGGCGCGATGCGTCGCTGACCCGGCCTGCGACGCATCGCGCCTCCCGCAGGCCGGGTCAGCGACGCTGCGGCGCGGCTGGAGCGGCCGGCGGCGCGATCGCGGGCAATTCGTTCGGCGGCAGGGCTGCCTGGGGCGCAAGCGCTGCGCCTTCGGTGCGCGCGCGGGCCCGCTGCGCCAGCGAAACGGTGAGCTTCTCGGCCGCTTCCGGCGTCATCGAGGCCAGCACCTCCGCCATCTTGCGCGGGTTCATCTGCAGCACCACCGGGACCAGCACGTCGGATGGCAGCCGGTCGAACACGCGGGCTGCGTCGCGGGGCTTCATGTTCTCGTACATGATGACGAGCTTGCGCAGCCCCTGGGCTTCGGCATTGTCCTTCTCGTCCCTCTTCGCGTCGAGCTTCTCCTCGATTGCCTTGAGCTCGTTGACGCGCCCGTCGAGCTTGCGCTCCGCTGTCTCGAGCAGCTTCTCGCGCAGATCGAGCTCGCGCGCGCGGGCGTCGATCTCGTCGCGGCGCTCGCCGAGCCGCTCGGCAAGCGCGCGTTCGGCCGGCGACATGGCGCGCTGGCCGGTGTTCATCACGCTGGACCGGTCCCGGATCGAGACCTCGGGCGCTGGCCCCGTAGCAGCGCCCGCAGCGGGGGGCGCCGCGGGTTTCTTGTCCACCGATCCTGTCGTTTCAGGCGAGGGGATCACATAGGGCTCCCGGGCGCGCGCCCACATCTGCGTGACCCCGCGGAAATCATTGGGATTGTAGGTGCCGTCGGGGTTCACCACGGCGCTGCGCGGGGCCACCTGCTCCGCGAGCGGCACGAAGGATCCGCCTGTCCAGGAGATGACCTTCAGCGCCAGCAATCCGCTGGCGCCGAGGATCACCGCAGGTATCAGGCGACGGCCGTCGAGCATGCCCCACTCAAACCCCAGAAACCTTCACGCGCGGTTGATCCGTTCGGTCGGATTGCGGCGTCGCTCTCACGCGGCCTGTCCATCGAGCCGCGCCACCGCCCGCTGGGTGATGGCGGCAGCGCGCTCGGCGGCTTCGGCGAGCTTGCGCTGCTGTTCGCTGCGCGATTCGGCCTCTGCGTTCGCTGGCGCGGGCGGCGCCAGCCGGGAGGCCTCGACGATCTGCGCGATGCGCGCCAATACCTGCTCGCCGGCAGAAATCTGCGCGGCAAGGTCGGCGGCATAGCGCTCGGCGGTGCGCAGCCGTTCGGCCAGCGTCCTGTCGGTCTCGGCAAGCGTGCCCTTGAGGCCGCCGATCGCACGCTCGGCGTTGTCGGTCGCGGCCACGAGATCGCCGATGGTGCGTCGCAGTGCACCTTCATCCGCCTTCAGCCGTTCGATCCGGCGCGACAGCACGATGCAGGCGCCGATCGTCGCCACCAGCAGCACGCCAACCAGCACGTCCGCAATCAGGGCGAGGGTCAAGCTCATGACAGTCCCATGATGAAGGTGGAGCGCACGCTCACTTGTCACCGCGCTGGCTTGCAGCCGATTCGAACACCGAGATCGTCGTGCGCGAGCGTCTCAGCGGTGTCACCATCTGGACCGCGATCTTGTCGTCGACGCGCCCGACGCGTCCATCTGCGAGGTTGAAGTCGCCGCAGCGCAGGGTGACCAGTCGGTCGGGGCGGGCGTCGAACACCAGCGTGTCGCCGATATCGAGATCGAGGATGCGCGACAGGGCCATCTTCTCCTCGTGCAGCACGGCGCTGATCGGCGTTTGGGCCTGCCAGATCTCGGTCGCAAGGTGATTTTCCCAGATCGGATCGCGCCCGAGCTTCTCGCCCATGAAGCTTTCGAGCAGCAGGTCGCGGATCGGCTCGATCGTGGCATAAGGCAGTAGGATCTGCAGCGAGCCGCCCCGACCCTCCATGTCGAGCCGCAGATCGACGCGGATCGCGGCGTTGGCCGGACGCGAGATGGTGGCGAAGCGCGGGTTCGACTCGATCCGGTCCACCTTGAACGACACCGGCGAGAGCGGCCGGAACGAGCTTTCCGCATCGTGCAGCACCACCGCGATCATCCGCTTGAGCAGGTTCATCTCGATGGTGGTGAAGGGGCGGCCGTCCTGACGGATCGGGCCTGACCCGCGCCGGCCGCCCAGCATCGTGTCGAGCACGGCATAGGTCAGCGAACTTTCGACCGTCACGAGGCCGAAATTGTCCCATTCCTCCGCCTTGAACACGGCGATCATGGCCGGAAGCGGAATGGAGTTGACATAGTCGCCGAAACGCACCGAGCGGATCGCGTCGAGCGTGACCTCGACGTTGTCGTTGAAGAAGTTGCGCAAGCTGGTGGAAAGCAGTCGCACCATCCGCTCGAAGATGATTTCGAGCATCGGCAGGCGTTCATACGACACCGTGCCGGAATCGACGATGGCGCGGATGCCGGCGCGCCCGCCCGCGCCCATCTCGCCCACCGAGAAGCCGAGCATCGAGTCGATCTCGTCCTGCGTCAGCAGGCGGTCGACGCCGCTCTCGGCGTCCTCCAGGCCCATCTGGTTGTCGAGCATGGAGGCCCATTCCGCGGCCATCATGTCGCCATCGGCGGTCGAGCCCTGCTCGGCCAGCGCCGCGCCCCACTCGTCGGCGAGGCGATCCTGTTCGTCGCGATCGTCAGGGCCGTTCATCGTTCGCTCACTGCACCAGCAGTTCCTTGAACAGCACCGCGTCCACCTTGGCCGGGTGCAGCGCGATGTTGACGCGCTTCAGAAGCTCCTCGCGCAGGCGGTAGGTGCCGGCCGAGCCTTCGAGATCGGCGGGGCGCAGCTCGCGCAGATACACCTGGAACAGGTCTTCCACGCGCGGCAGCAGCGGCTGGATGTCTGGCGCCATCTTGGCGTCCGCGATCTCGAGCGCAACCTTGATCTTGATGAAGTTCTGCCGCTCGCCGGCGGTTGCCCCCGAGATGTTGATCAGCATTTCCTTCATCTCGATGAAGCCGGTCTTCTTCTGGACCGCCTTCGCTGCCTCGATTGCGGGATCGACCGTCTCGTTCTTCTTGCCCAGGACCATGTAGGCGCCGCCGCCGCCCAGCAGCAGCACGCCGGCGATCCCACCGAGCACCAGCTTGTTGCCGAGCAGGCCCTTCAGCCCGCCTTTCTTCGGCTGGGCGCCTTCACCTTCCGCTTCGGGGGTTTTCGGTTTCTTGGCCATGGCGGTTCCGATCGGCTCGATTGCGGGAGGACCGATCGCTGCCACCGGATTCCGGCATGCGTCAGGCCCCGGACCTACCATCGTCCGGCATGGTTAACGCCGCGTTAAACCCGGCAATTCCTGCCGGGTCGGAATTGCCGCGAGGCAGCCGGACGTGCATGCGCCCCTATCCTCAACCTGTTGCAAAACATGATGAAAGAGCCTCGGGACGAGCTGGCACGGACCATGCGGGGACATCCGCCAGTCGGGTCATGGCTGCCGCGCTGGGGAGCGTCGAGGCAGCCGGGCGACCCGGATGGATGGGAGTGTGCAGGATGGAAAACGCCCTGCTTGTCGGCCTGTCGCGCCAGATCGCGCTCAGGCGCGAGATGGACGTCATCGCCAACAATGTGGCGAACGTGTCGACGACGGGCTTCAAGGCCCGCTCGCTGCGTTTCGCCGAACATCTGGCCCCGACCGCACGGGCCGAGACCTTTCCGGTCAACAACCGCCGCGTCTCCTACGTCACCGATCAGGGCACGCCGATCGATCTGTCCGGTGGCATGATCGAGCGCACCGGCAATCCGCTCGATGCCGCCGTGCGCGGCGACGCCTTCTTCGTGGTGCAGCTGCAGAACGGCCAGACCCGCTACACCCGCGATGGCGCCTTCGAGATCAACGGGCGCGGCCAGATGGTCGCTCAGGGGGGCCTGCGCGTCATGGGCGAAAACGGCCCGATCGAGATTTCGCCCAACGAGACGGGGCTCAGACTCGCCGAGGACGGCACCGTGCTGACCGACCAGGGCACGCGCGGCAAGTTGCGCCTCGTGCGTTTCGCCGACCCGAAGCAGCTGCGCCACGAGGGCCAGAACCTGTTCTCGACCGCCGCCCAGCCGCAGCCGGCGGGGCCCACTGCTCGCATCGAGACCGGCGCCCTCGAGCGCTCGAACGTCAAGCCGATCATCGAGATGAGCCGGATGGTCGAGGTGCAGCGCGCCTACGCCAGCATCTCGAACCTGATGTCGCGCGCCGACGAATTGCGCCGCGATGCCATCCGTCGCCTGTCCGATATCCAGTCCGGCTGAAGGAGCTGATCCGCCATGCGCGCCCTCTACACAGCCGCGACCGGCATGATGGCCCAGGAACTCAACGTCCAGGTCATCTCCAACAACATCGCCAACGTGCGCACCAACGGCTACAAGCGCCAGCGCGTGCATTTCCAGGATCTGCTCTACGAGCATCTGCGCCGCGCCGGCTCCGCCACCTCTGAGCAGGGCACGCAGGTTCCGGCCGGCACCTTCGTCGGCTCCGGCGTCAAGACCGTCGCCACGGGCCGCGTGATGGGGCAGGGCAACCTGACCCAGACCGAGAAGGAATACGATCTTGCCCTGCGCGGCGACGGCTTCTTCCGGATCCGCCTGCCCGATGGTCGCACCGCCTACACCCGCGACGGCTCGTTCGACCTCGACAGCCAGGGACAGCTGGTCACGAAGGACGGCTACATCGTCGAGCCTGGCATCACCGTGCCGCAGAACGCCCGCAGCGTCTCGATCGGCGCCAACGGGCAGGTTCAGGCGCTGCTGCCGGGCCAGAACCAGCCGCAGGATCTCGGCCAGATCCAGCTCGCCCGCTTCATCAACCGCGTCGGCCTGGAATCGATGGGCGACAACCTCTTCCTCGAAACAGCCGCCTCCGGCCCGGCCATCGACGGCAACCCCGGCGGCGAGGGCTTCGGCACCATCCAGCAGAGCTATCTGGAGGAGTCGAACGTCAACGCCGTGGTCGAGATCTCGTCGCTGATCGCCGCGCAGCGCGCCTACGAAATGAACTCCCGCGTCATCTCGGCCACCGACCAGATGATGCAGGCCACCAGCCAGCTCTTCCGGGGATGACGCGCCATGATCCGCATGCCTGATCTCGTGCAGAGGCTCGGCCTCGCCGCCGCCCTCGGCCTCGGCGCAACGCTCGCAGCGCCCGCCGCGGCGGCTCCCGTCCAGCGCCTCGCCATGGCGCAGCCCGCGCCGGCGCCCGCACTCAAGGCGGACGTCGCGGCGCGCAGCGATATCCTCACCTTCGGCGATCTCGTCGCAGGATTGCCGGCGGAGCTGGCGCAGCGCCCGGCCTTCCGCGCTCCGGCGCTGGGCGAGACCGGCACGATCCAGGCGCACCGCGTGATCGAGGCGCTGAGCGCGGCCGGGATCAACGGCATCGCCCAGGCGGGCGTCGCGCAGGTCGTCGTCAGCCGCGCCGCGCGGCGCATCCAGGCGGCCGAGATCGAGGCCGCGCTGCGCGCCGCCATCGAGGAGCGTCACGGCGTCGATGCGCGCAGCCTTGCGCTGAGCGCCGACACGCACCTGCCGCCCATCGTGGTCGAGCCCGACCTGCGCGGCCCTTTGATGGTTCAGGACCTGTCCTTCGATCCGCGCTCGCGCCGTGTCGCGGCCACCTTCGCGCTGCCCGGCAGCTCGGCGTTGGCGCTCCGGCCCGCCCGCATCGTCGGCCAGATGGTCGAGACGGTGGAGGTTGTCACGCCGGTGCGCGCCATCAACCGTGGCGAAATCCTGCAGGCCGGCGACCTCGCCGTTGAGCGCCGCCCGCGCGATGCGGCCGGTGCAGAGGGCATCAGCGAGGTCTCGGCAGTTGTCGGCAAGGCGGCGCGCCGTTCGCTTTCGGCCGGGCAGATGCTGCGCGCCGGCGACCTGCAGCGTCAGGAGATCGTCGCGCGCAACGAGGTCGTGACGGTCGTGTTCGAGGCGCCGGGGCTTCTGCTCACCATGCGTGGCCGCGCCCAGGAGGCCGGTGCCCAGGGCGACATCATCTC
>CAZDUL010000128.1:0-15478 GCA_964508635.1 uncultured Allobosea sp.
TTCGAGACCATCCCCGCCCCTCGCCCGGGCAAGGAGCTGCCCCCCGAGGTTCCCGCCGTCGCCCGTCGCGCCTGGCCCGACCTGCTGCGCGTCGATGCGATCGATCGCTACACGGTGCGCTTCTACAACGCGACGCCGGATGTCACCCTCGAGGGCCGTCTGGCGCGCTACGGCTCGGACATCATGAGCCGCAAGGGCTGGGAGGATGCGGCAAGCTACCTCGAGTGGGCACGCAAGCCGATCACGACGGGCCCCTACAAGGTCGTCGAGTTCCGCCCCGACACCTCGCTCACCTACGAGTCGCATGACGAGTACTGGGGCGGCCGCCCGCCCCTGCGGCGCATCCGTTTCGTCGAAGTGCCCGAGGTCGCCTCGCGCATCGCGGGCCTTCTGTCGGGGCAATACCAGTTTGCCTGCGACATCCCGCCCGACCAGATCGCGGATATCGAGCGCAACCCTGCCTTCGAGGTGCAGGGCGGCACGATCCTGAATCACCGGCTGACGGTGTTCGACAAGAACCATGCCGTCCTCGCCAACCCACTGGTGCGGCGCGCGCTGACCCACGCCATCGACCGCCAGGGCATCGTCGACGCACTGTGGGCCGGCCGCACCAAGGTGCCGGCGGGGCTGCAGTGGGAGTATTACGGCGACATGTTCCACGCCGACTGGACCGTGCCCGAATACAATCAGGCGCTGGCCCGCGATCTGCTCCGGCAGGCCGGCTATCGTGGCGACCCGATCCCCTATCGGCTGCTCAACAATTACTACACCAATCAGAACGCCACGGCGCAGCTCCTTGTGGAAATGTGGCGGGCGGTCGGGCTCAACGTGCAGATCAACACCGTCGAGAACTGGTCGCAGATCATGGCGCGCGGGCCCGAGCGCGCGATCCGCGACTGGTCGAACTCCGCCCCGTTCAGCGATCCGGTCTCCTCGATCGTCAACCAGCATGGCCCGAACGGCCAGCAGCAGCAGGTGGGCGAATGGACCAACGCCGAGTTCAACCAGCTCGCCGAATTGTTGGAGACCTCGACCGATCGCGCCGCACGCCGCCGCGCCTTCCGCCGCATGCTGGAGATCGCCGAACGCGAGGATCCCGCCTACACGGTGCTGCACCAGAACGCCACCTTCACCGCCAAGCCCAAGGCGCTGCGCTGGCAGGCCTCTCCGGCCTTCGCCATGGATTTCCGGCCCGGCAACTATGCCTGAGACCGCAACCATGGCGCCGACCGAGCCGCTTCTGGCCATGGCCGGCCTCGCCGTGCGCTTCGATGGCGTGGCCGTCCTGCATGGCGTGGACCTCGTCGTACGCCCCGGCGAGGCGCTCGGACTGGTGGGGGAGTCAGGCTCGGGCAAGTCGGTGACGTGGCTCGCTGCGCTCGGACTGCTGCCGGGCAAGGCCGCCGTCTCCGGCAGCGTGCTGCTTGGCCGCGAGGAACTGGTCGATGCTCCAGCCTCGCGGCTGGAGCGGGTGCGCGGCGGCCGCGTGGCCATGATCTTTCAGGATCCGACCAGTGCGCTCAACCCGGTGCTGACCGTCGGCCGCCAGATCTGCGAGGCGCTGGCCCTGCATCGCGGCCTGACCGGGATGGCCGCGCAGGCCGAGGCCCGCCGGCTGCTCGATCTCGTCGGCATTCCCGACGCGGCGCAACGGCTGAGGGCCTATCCGCACGAATTCTCGGGCGGGCAGAACCAGCGCGTCATGATCGCCATGGCTCTCGCGGGCCAGCCGGACCTGCTCGTCGCCGACGAACCGACCACGGCGCTCGATGTCACCATCCAGGCGCAGATCCTCGACCTGATCAACCGCGTTCGCCGCGACATGAACATGGCTCTGGTGCTGATCAGCCACGATCTCGGCGTCATCGCCGAGACCTGCGACCGGGTGGCGGTGATGTATGCAGGCCGAATCGTTGAGGAAGCGCCGGCACGCGACCTGTTCAGCCAGCCCCTGCATCCCTACGCGCAGGGACTGCTCCATTCTCTCCCCCCTCTGGGTGGGCCGCGCCGGCGGCTGCAGTCGATACCGGGTGTCGTGCCTGATCCGAAGGCTCTGCCGGCCGGTTGCGCCTTCGCGCCCAGATGTCCGCAAGCGATGCCCCTCTGCCGCGACCAGCGGCCGGCGCTCGCCGTGGCCGGGGCGCGACGCCTCGCCTGCCATCTGGGCCTGTCAGCCCGCGCAGCGGAGGAGGCCGCATGAGCCCGCCCCTGATCGAGGCGCGGGACCTTTCCCGCACCTACGCTGCACGCCGGGGCCTGCTTGGGCGCATCACGGCGGTGCGGGCGGTCAACCATGTCAGCTTCGCCATCGCGAAGGGAGAGACGCTCGGCATCGTGGGTGAGTCGGGGTCGGGCAAGTCCACGCTCGGGCGCATGGCGCTGGGGTTCGAGCGGCCCGACAGCGGTTCTGTGATCTGGCAAGGCGCCGCCATGGCCGAAGCGGGAACCATGGCCTGGCGCAAGGACCGGGCCTTGATGCAGATGATCTATCAGGATCCGCTCGGGGCGCTCGATCGGCGTCTGAGCGTGCTCGAACAGGTGCGCGAACCACTCGATATCCACGACATCGGACCGCGCGAAGACCGGGACGGCGCCGCACTGGAGCTGCTGCGCCGCATCGGGCTTTCGCCCGACCATGCGCAGCGCTACCCGCACGAGATCTCGGGCGGACAGCGTCAGCGCGTCGTGCTGGCGCGGGCGCTGATCACGCGGCCGCTGTTTCTCGTCTGCGACGAACCCGTTTCGGCGCTGGATGTCTCGATCCAGGCGCAGGTGGTGAACCTGCTGGCGGATCTGCAGGCCGACCTGAAGCTCGCGATGATGTTCATCAGCCACGACCTGCGTGTGGTGCGGCAGATCTCGAACCGGGTTGCGGTCATGTATCTCGGCGACTTCGTCGAGGAGGGCAGCGCGGACGATCTCTTCGTTGATCCGCTCCACCCCTATACGCGCGCGCTCGTATCGGCTGCGCCATCGGTCAGCGAAGCGGGGCGGCGCGAGCGCATCGTGCTCACGGGCGAACCGCCGAACCCGGCCAACCGGCCCGGCGGCTGCAGCTTCCATCCCCGCTGCCCGGCGGCCATCGCGCGCTGCAGGCGGGAAGCGCCGACGCTCGACCCGGTCGCGCCCGGCCGGCGCGTGGCCTGCCATGTGGTCAGCGCGGGACAGGGTGTCAGGGAGGCCGCATGATGGTCCGCTTCGCTGCGATCCGCATCGGCCGCGCGCTCGTCACCATCGCCCTGGTGGTGACCTTCGCCTTCGTCGTGCTGCGGCTGTCGGGCGACCCGGCCCAGATCATCCTCGGCCCGGAAGCGCCGCCCGAGGCCGTGGCTGCGTTTCGCGCCGCCTGGGGTCTCGATGATCCGCTCTGGCTGCAATATTTCCACTACTTCGGAGCGATCGCGCAGGGAGAACTTGGCCGTTCCATGCGAGACGGCCGCGCCGCCATCGACCTGGTGGCCGAGCGCATTCCCGCCACGCTCGCCCTCACCTTGCCCGCGCTGTTGATCAAGGTGGGTATCGGCATCCCTGCGGGCATCCATGCCGCGCTGCATCGCGGCAGTCTGACCGACCGGGTGGTGATGATCCTGTCGGTGGCGGGCTTCACCATCCCGAGCTTCGTGCTGGGTCTGACGCTGGTGCTGATCTTCGCCGTCAAGCTCGGATGGTTGCCGTCGGGCGGGCAGGACAGCTGGCGGCACGCCATCCTGCCGGTTCTCACGCTCGGGATCGGCGGCGCAGCCGTGCTTGCCCGCTTCACCCGCTCCGCCATGCTGGAGGTATTGGGCCAGCCCTACATCCGCACCGCCAGCGCCAAGGGGATTCCCTGGGCCCGGGTGATCCGCAGCCATGCCTTGCCGAATGCGGCCATTCCCACCGTCACCATCGTCGGATTCATGGTGGGGTCGCTGATCGCCGGGGCCGTGGTTGTCGAGAGCGTGTTCTCCTGGCCCGGCGTCGGACGGCTGCTTGTCGTGGCCGTGGCCAACCGCGATCTGGCGGTGGTGCAGTGTATCCTGTTGCTCGTCGCGGCCACGATGGTTTGCTCGAACCTCATCGTGGACTTTCTCTACGGACTGCTCGACCCGCGGCTGCGCCACAACCCGGGGAAGACGGCATGAGCGATCAGGCCTTGTCCGCACCATCCGCCCCTGCCGCCGCGCGGCCCTCGCTGCTCGCCCGGGCGAGCCGGCAGATCGTCGCCATGCCCTGGCTGGTGCGCATCGCGCTGCTGTGGCTGCTGCTCATGGTGGTGGTGGCGATCTTCGCGCACGCGCTGGCGCCCTACACCTACACCACGCCCAATCTGAGAGCCCGGCTGGTCCCGCCCGGCGATGCGCGCCACTGGCTCGGCACGGACGAACTGGGGCGCGATGTGCTGTCGCGCCTGATGATCTCGATCCAGGTGTCGCTGCTGATCGCTTTCGGCGCGTCGGTGATCTCGGCCGTGCTGGGAACCACGCTGGGGTTCATCGCCGCCTATTTCCGCGGGCTGGTCGAACAGGTCGTGCTGATGCTGGCCGATTTCCAGGCCAGCATGCCGTTCCTCATCCTCGCACTGTCGGTCCTCGCCTTCTTCGGCAACAGTCTCGTCCTCCTCGTTGCCCTCATGGGCCTGTTCGGCTGGGAACGCTATGCCAGAATCGCCCGGGGCCTCGCCATCGCCGCAAGCGCGCAGGGCTATGCGGCGTCGGTGCGACAACTGGGGGCCTCGCCCGCGCGGGTGTATCTCCGGCACATCCTGCCCAACATCGCCTCGACCCTCATCGTCTCGATGACGCTGGTGTTTCCCGAGGTCATCCTGCTCGAAAGCGGGCTGTCATTCCTCGGGCTTGGTGTGCAACCGCCCATGACCAGCCTCGGCAACATGGTGGGGTTCGGCCGCGAATACATTACCCGTGCCCCGTGGATCATGCTCGCTCCAGCGCTGACGATCGTGCTGACCACGCTGGCCGTCTCGCTCATGGGCGACTGGCTGCGCGACAGGCTCGATCCGACCTTGCGCTGACGACCGGGCACGAACCTGGCGCACCGCGCTCTTCGCCAGACATGGGCGGGCCGAGGCGGTGGACCGCCAGCAACGACACGATTGACAGATCGACCCGATGCTCCGCTAGATTGAAGCCGCCAGTTCGGCGAACCATCGCGGTGGCTCGCTCTCGAAGCCAGACGCGCAAAAATCATTCTGGAGGAAACATCATGGATGGGGCGCTCGATCGCAGACGCTTCCTTGCCGGCGCGGCCGGCCTTTCGCTGGCGGGAACGAGCGCGATTCCCTCCCTCGCGCAAGGTGTCACGCTCCGGCTGTCGACGCCGGCAACGCCGACAGACCAGCGCGCCGTGGCGCTGATGGAGGTTTTCGCACCCGCCGTGAAGGATTTCGCGACCTTCCAGCCCCACTGGAACGCGACCCTCTTCCGACAGGGCACGGAGCTCGAGGCGATCGCCCGCGGAAACCTCGAGATGTCCATCACCTCGCCGCAGGAACTGGCGACGCTCATTCCGGCCTGGTCGATCTTCACCGCAGGCTATCTGCTGCGCGACGCGGAGCACCAGAAGAAGGTCTTCGCCGATCCGGTGATGAACGACCTCAAGAAGACCACCGAGGACCGTCTCGGCGTCAAGCTCCTGACGGTGATGTATCTCGGGCGGAGGCAGGTGAACCTGCGCACCGACAAGGAGATCCGCACGCCAGCCGATCTCGCCGGCGTCAAGCTGCGCATGCCGAACACGGAAGCCTGGCTGTTCCTGGGACAGGCGCTGGGCGCCAACCCGGTGCCTCTTGCCTTTACCGAAATCTACACGGCGCTGCAGACCGGCGCGGTGGACGGGCAGGACAACCCGCTGCCGACGGTGCGCGATTCCAAGTTCTACGAAGTGACGAAGCAGGTGGTGCTGACCAGCCACCTCGTCGACCAGAACTATCTCGCCATTTCCAAGCGCGTCTTCGACCGGTTCACGCCAGCGCAGCAGGCCATCGTCCAGAAGGCGGCGGACGACGCGGCCGAACAGGGCCGGCAGCGGCAGCTTGCGCTCGAAGCCGAGCTCGAAACCTTCCTGAAGGCGCAGGGGCTGAAGGTCTACACGCCCGATGTCGAGGCTTTCCGGCGCAAGGTTCAGGCGGATTACCTCGCCTCGAAGTTCGCGAAGGACTGGCCGGCCGGCATGGTCGAACGCATCAATGCGATCCGCTGACGCGGTTGAGCCAGCCGCGACGATGGCCTTTCGCCCATGATGCAACACATGCTGGCGCGGCTGCGGACGGCTGCGCTCGACATCGCGGCGCTGATGCTGGCCGCGCTGTTCATCATCTTTCTGATCCAGGTCGTGACGCGCTATGTGCTGAATGCGCCCGCGCTCTGGACCATGGAGGCCTGCCTGACGCTCTGGCTCTGGGTGGTGTTCTGGTGCGGTGCCTTCGTCCTGACGGAGAAGGATCATGTGCGCTTCGACGTGCTCTATGGCGCGGTCCGGGCCCGCAAGCGACGCATCTTCGCACTCGTTTCGGCGCTGGCGATCAGCGCCGGGTTCCTTGCCGCGCTGCCAGCGACCTGGAGTTATATCAGCTTCTACCAGATCAAGCGCAGCTCGGTTCTGGGCATCCGGCTCGATGTCGTGTTCTCGGTCTACGCCATCTTCGCCGTGATGATCGTGCTGCGCTATGCGTGGCGGGCTTTCCTGCTCGCAAGGGGCTCCGATCCCGTCGTGCTCGACAATCGTGCGCGGCAGGACGGATACACGGTGCAATGAGCGCCGCGCGCTCAGGCCTCACAGTTCCCATGAACCTCGCTGACTGAAGTCCCGCCAGATGAGCCTCGCCCTCACCTCGTGCCTTGCGGCGCTGCTCGTTCTGGCGACGATCGGCGCGCCAATACCGCTGTCGATGATCGTGGCGTCGATCGTCTATCTGGCCGTCAAGGGGCAGGACCTCGGCCTCGCGGCCGAGCAGATCATCCAGGGCCTCTATGATTCCTTTGTGATCCTGGCGATCCCGCTCTTCATCGTGGCTGCGAACCTGATGAATGCCGGCACCATTTCGGACCGGCTGCAGCAGTTCTGCGTTGCACTCGTCGGCCGGCTGCGCGGCGGCATGGGGCATGTCAACGTCGTCAACAGCCTGATCTTTGCCGGCATGTCGGGTTCGGCGGTCGCGGACGTGGTCGGCATGGGCAAGATGTCCATCGCCATGATGGTCAAGGACAACCGCTATCCGCTCGGCTACGCGGCCGCCATCACGGCCGCGACGGCCGTGATCGGCCCGATCATCCCGCCCTCGATCCCGATGGTGCTCTATGCGATCGTCTCGGACGCCTCGATCGGATATCTGTTCCTCGGCGGCGTTGTTCCGGGTCTGCTGATGGCCGGCGTGATGATGGCCCTCAACAGCTTCATGTCGTACCGCATGAATATCCCCCTCGAAGAGCCCGTGCCGCTGAAGGAGCTGCCACGCACGACCTTCCGCGCGCTGCCCGTGCTGCTGATGCCGGTCATTCTGCTGTGGGGCATCTATGGCGGCGCGACCACGCCGACCGAGGCCGCGGCGATCGCGGCGGCCTACGCCTTCATCATCGCCGTGTTCTTCTACCGGGCGCTGAGCCTTTCCGCGATCCGTTCGGTGATGCACGACAGCGCTCGGTCATCGGCGTCCGTGGGGCTGATCATCGGCTCGGCGCTGATCTTCAACTACATCGTCGCCAGCGAGAACATCCCGGCGCAGATGCAGCAGGCCATGAAGGGCGTCGAGATCTCGCCGCTCATGTTCCTCTTGGCGCTGAACGTGCTGTTCCTGGTGCTCGGCTGCTTCCTCGATGCCGCCACGATCATCCTGGTCATCATCCCGGTGTTCATCCCGACGGTGAAGGCTCTCGGCATCGACATGGTGCATTTCGGCGTGGTCGCCGTGGTCAACTGCATGATCGGGCTGATCACCCCGCCTTATGGCGTGCTGCTGTTCGTGCTCAACGCCGTCACGGGCGTGCCGCTCAAGGTGCTGATCAAGGCCATTTGGCCGTGGGTGACGGTGCTGATCGCGGCGCTGCTGATGATGATCCTGATTCCCGACACTGTGCTGTGGCTGCCGAAGCAGTTCGGCTACGTGCCGGGCTCGTGAAGCTTGGCTAGCCGCCCCACCCCGGGGCCATCAGCGAGCGCAGCGCCTCGGGCGTGGTCGTCGGCAGGCCGAAGAAGGCAAGATACGCCGGAATCTGCTCGAACAGCATGTCGAGTCCGATCTGGACACGGCATCCTCGCGCCGCCGCGGCTCGCAAGATCGGCGTCATCGCTTCGGCCATCACCACGTCGCCGACGATCGCGGTCGGTTCGATCCTGGCCGCATCGAACGGCAGCGGGTCGCCCCGGTCCATGCCGAGCGGCGTCGCGTTGACCACGATCTGGCAACCCGCCGGATCGGGGCCACCGACCGTCACCTGGAGCGAACGGTGGTGCGCCGAGAGCCGGGCTGCCAGGCCTTCGGCCCGCGCCTGGTCGATGTCAGCCAGCGCGAGCCGCGCCACGCCCCTTCCAGCCAGCGCCGCCGCGATGGCCGAGCCCACGCCGCCTGCGCCAACCACCAACGCACTGGCGCCAGCGATCGCCACGCCCTTGCGCTCCAGCCCCCGCACGAAGCCCTCGCCGTCGAAATTGTCGCCCTGCATCTGCCCCTCGGGCGAACGCCTCAGCGCATTGCAGGAGCCGGCAATGCGCACGGCGTCGCTCGCCTCGTCGAGGATGGTGACCACATCGACCTTGAGGGGCATGGTGATGAGCGCGCCGATGACATTGCTCATGCGCATGATGGCGCGAAGCGACGCCAGCCCGTCCTCCCGCCGCACGCCCATCGGCACAACGGCTGCGTTCAGGCCGATGCTGTCGAAATACGGGTTATAGATCAGCGGCGATTTGAACACCCCTGTCGGATGGCCGACATGGGCGATGAGGCGCGTGTGTCCGTCGATCAGCATGGTCGGCGCAGTTCGCACGGGCATGGCGCGACGGCAAGCGGCTACGCCGCGTTGATCCACCGCAAGGCTTCGCGTGGCCGCGCAGCCCATGGTTGAGACATGGCTGCTAACGTCTCCCCCGACATCATCATGCGCTATGCGCAGCCCGTGCCGCGGTACACGAGCTATCCGACCGCCCCGCATTTCCATCAGGGGGTCGATTCCGCGGTGGCGCGGGGCTGGCTTCAGGCGCTGCCGCAGCGGACCTCGCTGTCGCTCTATGCGCACATGCCGTTCTGCGACACTTTGTGCTGGTTCTGCGGCTGCTCGACCAAGATCACGCGGCAATACCAGCCGGTCGCGGTCTATCTCGAGGCCCTCCTCGCCGAGATCGCGACGGTGGCGGCTGCCGTGCCGGGATCATCCGTCGTTCGGCATATCCACTGGGGTGGCGGCTCGCCGACCATCCTCGCGGCAGGCGACATGCGGCGGCTGATGGAGGCGCTGCGGCGGCGGTTCACCATTGCGGATGACGCCGAGTTCGCCGTCGAGATCGACCCGCGCGGCCTTGATGCCGCGCGCATCGATGCGCTGGCCGAAAGCGGGCTGACCCGCGTCAGCATCGGCGTGCAGGATTTCGATCCCGCTGTGCAGGCCGCCATCAACCGCATCCAGACGGTTGAGGAAACGCGCCGTGTCATCGACGCCTTCCGCGATCATGGCGTCGCTTCCCTCAACATCGACGCGATCTACGGTCTGCCCGGCCAACGCGAGCGCGAGCTGATCAACACGCTCACCGAGGTCGTGGCGATGCGGCCGGACCGGATCGCGCTGTTCGGCTACGCACATGTTCCATGGATGAAGCGCCACCAGAGCCTGATCGACGAGAGCGCTCTGCCCGGCGTGCTGGAGCGCCACTCCCATGCCGGAATGGCCGCCGATTTCCTGGTCTCGCGCGGCTATGAGCGCGTCGGGATCGACCATTTCGCCCTGCCCCATGACAGCATGGCGATCGCCGCCCGCACGGGTGCGCTGCGGCGCAATTTCCAAGGCTACACCGTGGACTCAGCCGATGCCCTGATCGGGCTCGGCGCGTCATCCATCGGGCGGTTGCCGCAAGGTTATGTGCAGAACATCGCCTCCATCGGCAACTATCAGCGCCGCGTGATCGCGGGCGAACTCGCCACCGAGCGCGGTGTCGCCCTGACACGCGAGGACGAGGTGCGCGCCGCGGCCATCGAGCAGGTGATGTGCGGGCTTTCCTTCTCGTCGAGGGCGCTGGCCGAGCGCTTCGGCCCGGACGCCGCCCCTGTAATCGCGGAGGCAGCCCGAATCGTTCAGGACGAGGCGGACGGCTTCGTCATTCCGCAGCAGGACGGTTTCGCCATCACCGAGGCAGGTCGCCCCTTCGCCCGCACCATAGCATCGCGTTTCGACGCCTATCTGCCCAAGCGAACCGCGCGTCATTCGCTGGCGGTGTGACGAAGCGCCAACACACTCAGCCAAGCCGGACCTCGAAGACGCAGGCGGGTGCGCCCATGGCCTCGCAGGCAGTCTCCGTGACGCTCGCCTTTCGACAGACCAGCGCGCGGATGATCGCCTCGAAGGTTGCGGCGTAGTAGGCGCACACCGGCTCGTCGCAGGCGATATAGCGGGCGATCGGACCGCCGGTCATGGTCAGCGTCATGGCAACACCATCATCGGCGTGCGCACGCCCGGCGGCCGTGGCCCTGAAGCTGAAGAGACCGGCCCCGGCGAAGGTCCATGAATGGGCGGCGATGGCCCTCATCAGCACAGCCAGAGACCATCGCGGCGGCAGCAGCCTCAGCAGCGGCTGGACCGCGCCGGGAATACGCCTGGCCAGAAGATAGGCCGCCGTGCGCCGCCCCGCCTCGCGGCCGACGGCGAGCCCGGCGTCAAGACCCAGCGCGTTGACCGTTGCAAGATGCAGGAAGGCGACGTCATCGTCCGGCACCATGTCGCCGGGGGGCGCCGCCAGATACCGCTCCAGCCCGGCGGCCCGGAAGACGCCATCGCACAGCGCCTCGCCATGCAGCGCAACCAGAGCCTCGCCCATGCGGGTGACCGCATTTGGGCCAATCAGGCCCTGCGCATGGCCGAAACCACCGCGGCCGGGACGCGCCACGGCGACATGGGGTTGCGGCAGGGCATGGTCCGGCATGGATGACTCCTGCTGGTCGGCCGGCCCGTCAGATCTTCATCTTCGGGCCGCCACGGGTGAACTGCGTCTTCGGTGGCCGGGGCGGCGGGACGGCGTCCATCACATCGCCGTCCACGACCTGGCCCGCGACCTGATTCTCGCTCATTCGGTCCTTCCCACCGCCGCAGGCCATGGCCTGCGCGGCCTGCCGCATGGTCGAGCGGCGGTTGTGGGTCGTCTGCCATTCGACATCGCCGTCGGCTGCACGATTGCGGGTCATGTCGAAATCGAACTTCACCTTCCTGCGCGATTGTGGGCCCCAATATTCGACCTTGCCGAGATCGTAGAACTTCCGCTCGAAGCCGGCCTTCAGATAGGCCTTGAGGCAGCCCCAGAGATAGCGCCCCCGGGTGGAGAAACCTTGCCACGGATAGGAGAACAGCGCCTTCTTCATGTAGAAGCGCCGGTAGTTGTTCATGGTGCGGTCGAGCAGCTCGCCGCGCTCCATGGCATCGGGCTTCATGATCGGTGTGACGAAGTTGTATTTCTCGTAGTCGAACACCTCGACCTTGTCGCCCAGCTCGCGGAACAGGTCGGAAAACGGCCAGGGCGTATACATCGACCAGTTGGCCAGATCCGGCTTCCAGTCGCAGGCCATCCGGTAGGTTTCTTCGAGCGTCTCGGGGGTCTCGTTCTCGAGCCCGACGATGAACTGTGCCTCGACGACAATGCCCGCGTCGCACAGCAACTGGATCGCCTTCTTGTTCTCGGCGACCGTGGTTTCCTTGTTGAACAGGTCGAGCTTGAGCTGCGCGGCGGCTTCCGTACCGAGCGAGATGTGGATGAGCCCTGCCTGGCGATAGAAGGGCAACAGCTTCTCGTCGCGCAGGATGTCGGTAACGCGGGTGTTGATACCCCACAGGATATCGACCTTTCTGTCGATCAGCTCCTGGCAGAAGGCGACGAACTTCTTCCTGTTGATGGTAGGCTCCTCGTCGGCGAGGATGAAGAAACCGACGCCATACTTCTCCTTCAGCTCGACGATCTCGTCCACGACGGCTTTTGGGTCCCGCACGCGGTAATCACGCCAGAATTTCCACTGGCTGCAGAACGAGCAGGTGAACGGGCAGCCGCGCGCCATGTTCGGAATGGCGACGCGGGTGCCGAGCGGAATGTAGGTGTATTTCGGCCAGTCGAGGATCGACCAGTCGGCCCTGATGGCGTCGAGATTCCTGATTGTCGGTGCTGCGGGCGTCGCGATCACCTGCCCGTCGATGATATAGGCAAGCCCCTTGATCGACGCTCGCCGCTCCAGCCATTCGCCCGAGGCGACGGCCTTCGCCACCTCGACCATGATTTCCTCACCCTCGCCGCGCACGATCGCGTCGATCCATGGCGCTTCGGGCAGCACCTGCTTGTACATGAAGGTGGCGTGCACCCCGCCGAGCAGCGTTACCGTGTCCGGACAAGCCTGCTTCGCCAGCTGCAGGACGCGCTCGGCCTTGTAGATGGAGGGCGTGATGCAGGTAGCACCGACGATGTCGGGCGCGTAATCCGCGATCTTGTCCGCGAGCTGCTCCTCGCCGAGGTCGTCGGTCATCGCATCGATGAATTTCACATCCTCGAAACCGTTGGCCTTCAGGGCACCGGCGAGATAGGCCACCCAGGCCGGAGGCCAGTTGCCAGCGATCTCCGCCCCGCCGGAGTGATAGTTCGGATGCACGAAGAGGATGCGCATGACAGGCCCCGCTGACGGGATCGGCCCACGATCACGGATCCGACCATCGGATCGCGCCGATCTGTCCATTCATATTGACACTTGCATCGTCTGATCGTTTTGACGCATATCAACACCTGCACGGTCACGAGCGTCGAATGTTGAAAATCGACACTTGCGCGCCCGCGATACATCCAGCATCATGAAAAGAAGCGGGAGAGATCGCCAGGGTCCCAAACGGGCCCATGCGCGGCGCCGACGGAGCAACCGCCCCGGAAACTCTCAGGCAAAAGAACCGCTGAACGACATGGTTCGACTCTGAAAAGCGGAGCAGCAGCTCCCGCCGGCGGTGTAAGTCCTCTCCCGATGACCGGGACCGGATGAAACTCTCAGGCCAATGACAGAGGGGGCGCTTGACTGGCCCGCGGATGCGGGCGGGAGCGCTATCATGTCCAGAACACAGCGTGTCGCCGTGATCGGGGCCGGAATCACCGGCGTGACGACGGCCTACAACCTTGTGAAGCGCGGCCTCAGCGTGACGCTGATCGACCGTCAGCCCTACCCGGCGATGGAGACATCCTTCGCCAATGGCGGCCAGCTGTCGGCCTCCAATGCGGAGGTCTGGAACAGCTGGACGAATGTATGGAAGGGGCTGAAGTGGATGCTCACCCCCGGAGCGCCGCTTCTGTTCAACCCCAAGCCGTCCTGGCACAAGCTGTCCTGGATGGCGGAGTTCATGGCCGCGATCCCGCACCACGACGACAATACCGTCTCGACGGCCCGCCTTGCCATCGAGGCGCGCGCGCGCCTGAAGGGAATCGCCGCCGACGAGGGCATCGACTTCGATGCCGAGGAGCGCGGCATCCTGCACTTCTACTTCACCAAGCCGGAGTTCGAGGAGGCCGGGCGGGTCTCCGCACTCCTGGCGAAGGCGGGGCTCGAGCGCCGCGCCGTGACGCCCGAGGAAATCCGCGCGATCGAGCCCGCGCTGAAGGCGAAGGTCTATGGCGGTTTCTACACCCCGTCGGACTTCACCGGCGACATCCACAAGTTCACTGTCGGTCTTGCCAAGGCCTGCGAGCGTCTGGGCGTCGTCATGCGGATGTCGACCTCGGTCGATGACGTGAAGCCGGACGACAGCGGCGTCAGCCTCGTGGTCAGCGACGTGGAGCCGGCGGCAAACCTGAACGGCAGCGAGTCTGTGGCGAGCGAGACGTTGCGCTTCGACCAGATCGTGATCTGCGGCGGGGTGATGTCGCGCTCGCTCGGGGCGCAGGCCGGCGATCGCATCAATGTCTATCCGGTCAAGGGCTACTCGATCACGGTCAACCTGCTCGAGAAGGCCGACCAGGAGGCCGCGCCCTGGGTGTCGCTGCTGGACGACAGGGCGAAGATCGTGACCAGCCGGCTGGGCAGGGACCGCTTCCGCGTCGCTGGCACGGCCGAGTTCAACGGCTACAACAAGGACATCCGGGCCGAACGCATCGCGCCGCTCGTCGAGTGGTGCCGCGCCAATTTCCCCGGCGTCAGCACGCGACAGGTCGTGCCGTGGGCAGGCCTGAGGCCGATGATGCCCGACATGATGCCCCGCGTGATGCGCGGCCGCAACCCGCATGTGTTCTACAACACTGGCCACGGGCATCTGGGCTGGACGCTGTCGGCCGCCACGGCCGATGCGGTCGGCGCGCTGGTCGAGGCCCGGCGCAACGCGGCCTGAGCGGCCCCTCATGGCCGGGCCTCGCCCCGGCCATCACGGGAGCCAGCCACCCTGCAGCCCGCCCGACCCGGGCGGTCGGCGCATCGGTCGCCCCGAACGGTCTGCGATGACCGACCGGAACAAGAAGGTCGCCCGCGTTGGCGGCCTTTTCAGTTCTCCCGGGATGGTTGCGGCGCCGGCTTCACGGCAGCGCCGCGAACCCGGCATCACGTCGAGGCGGCCTCGCTGGCGCGGATCTCGCGCTTCTGGCTCTCCTGCACGAGGAACAGGCCGATGAGGACGGTGCCGGGCGCCATCAGCACCGGTTACCACAGGGCCTTAAAGACATCGCCAGTGGCGGCCACCATGGCGAAGGCGGTGAGCGGCAGGAAGCGGCCGCACCAGCGGTTGCCGATGTGACAGGCCACCGACCTCGCGGTACCGGGGTGCAGGCCGGGGAAAACGCCACCGGCGACAATGAAGGCGCGACCGCGGTCCGTATCAGAGATCAAGGCTGAGCTGGCGTGCGGCCTTGGCAGCCTTTCGCGCATTGATCGCGCGGGTGCGGGCCGGATTGTCATCAGTTGCGCTACGCTTGCGCGACCCATGGCGCTGATAGACCGCGCGCGCCTCGGCCCGAAAACCCTCCCCGCGCCGCACAGCCGACAGTCGCTCGCGGGCGGCGCGCGCGGCCTGCTCATGGTCGACAACCGGTGCGGGATAGGTCGCGCCGAGCGCGACGCCGTGAGTGGCAAGCGTCGTGGCATCCGCCTTCCAGGGCTGGTGCAGAAGGACGGTCGGCAGGCCGGCCAGTTCCGGCAACCAGCGGCGGATGAACACGCCCTCCGGATCCTGATCGAGCGACTGCTTGACGGGGTTGTAGATCCGAGGCGTGTTGATACCGGTCTGGCCGGACTGCATCTGCACCTGCGGCCAGTGGATTCCCGGCTCGTAGTCCGTGAACA
>CAZDUL010000129.1:0-20719 GCA_964508635.1 uncultured Allobosea sp.
CGGCCGCCTCGCCCTGCCTCGCCTTCTCGTCGAGATAGATCGGCACGACGGCCGCGTTCAGACCGCCCTCGCCGAGCGCCCGGCGCAGCATGTTGGGCAGGCGAAACGCGATCAGGAAGGCTTCTGCTGCCGGCCCGGCCCCGAGCGCGCGGGCGATCAGCACGTCGCGGACGAACCCGAGCAGGCGCGAGGCGGCCGTCGCGGCCCCGACGACGAGGCTATCCTTCGCCAGACGGTCGGAGGCCTCGCTCACAGGATGAACCGCGACAGGTCGGCATTCTTCGCCAGGTCGCCGACGCGGGCATGAACATAGGCCGCGTCGATCGTGATCGTTTCGCCGCTGCGATCCGGCGCGGTGAAGGAGATGTCGTCGAGCACACGCTCCATCACGGTCTGCAGCCGGCGTGCGCCGATGTTCTCCACCGAGGCGTTGACCTGCACCGCCACCCGCGCGATCGCGTCGATGGCGTCGTCGGCGAAGACGAGCTTGACCCCCTCGGTGTCGAGCATGGCGACCGACTGCTTGATCAGGCTGGCTTCCGTATCGGTGAGGATGCGCCTGAAGTCGTCCACGTCCAGCGGCTGCAGCTCGACGCGGATCGGCAGCCGACCCTGCAGTTCGGGCAACAGGTCAGAGGGCTTCGCGACGTGGAACGCGCCGGACGCAATGAACAGGATGTGATCGCTCTTCACCGGCCCGTGCTTGGTCGCGACCGTTGTGCCCTCGATGAGGGGCAGAAGGTCCCGCTGCACGCCCTCGCGGCTGACATCGGCTCCGCCGCGGCCCTCACGGCCACAGATCTTGTCGATCTCGTCGAGAAAGACGATGCCGTTGTTCTCCACCTGCCGGATCGCCTCCTGCACCACCGCGTCCTGGTCGAGCAGCTTGTCGCTTTCTTCCTGCACCAGCGGGTCGTAGGCGTCAGTCACGCTCATGCGGCGCGGCTTGCCCGGCCGGCCGAAGGCCTTGCCGAAGATGTCGCCGATCGAGATCGCGCCAACAGAGGCTCCCGGCTGGCCAGGCAGCTCGAACATCGGCAGGCCCGACATGGCCGACGAGGTCAGCTCCACCTCGATCTCCTTGTCGTCGAGCTCGCCGGCCCGCAGTTTCCGGCGGAAGGCGTCGCGTGTGGCGGGGCTTGCGGTGGCGCCGACCAGCGCGTCGAGCACGCGCTCCTCCGCCGCGAGGTGCGCCTTGGCCTGCACCTCCTTGCGCTTGGCTTCGCGCACCAGCGCGATCGCCACCTCGACGAGGTCGCGCACGATGCTCTCGACATCACGACCGACATAGCCGACCTCGGTGAACTTGGTGGCCTCGACCTTGAGGAAGGGCGCATTGGCGAGCTTGGCCAGCCGGCGCGCGATCTCGGTCTTGCCGCAGCCGGTGGGCCCGATCATCAGGATGTTCTTCGGGCTGACCTCGTCCTTGAGCGGCCCGGTGATCTGTTGCCGGCGCCAGCGGTTGCGCAACGCGATGGCGACAGCGCGCTTGGCGTCCTTCTGGCCGACGATGAAGCGATCAAGCTCCGAGACGATCTCGCGAGGAGAGAAGGTGGTCACGTCGCCTCCAGGCTTTCGATGACGAGGCTGTGGTTCGTGTAGACGCAGATGTCGCCGGCGATCTGCATCGCCTTGCGCACGATGGCTTCGGCGTCGAGATCGGTGTCGGCGAGGGCCCGCGCCGCCGCCAGAGCATAGTTGCCGCCGGAACCGATGGCCATGATGCCGTCGGCCGGCTCCAGCACGTCGCCGGTGCCGGAGAGCAGCAGGCTGGTCTGGGCATCGGCCACCAGCAACATGGCTTCCAGCCGGCGCAGATAGCGGTCCATGCGCCAGTCCTTGGCGAGATCGACGCAGGCGCGCATCAGTTGCGTCGGATGCTGCTCCAGCTTGGCTTCCAGCCGCTCGAACAGCGTGAACGCGTCGGCTGTCGCGCCGGCGAATCCGGAGATCACATGTCCCTTGGCGAGGCGGCGCACCTTGCGCGCATTGCCCTTGACGATGGTCGGCCCCATCGAGACCTGCCCATCGCCACCGATCACCACCTTTCCGCCCTTGCGCACCATCAGGATGGTGGTGGCGTGCATGACGGGCAGGACGCCCTCATGATTGCCCGATGTTCCAGCCGACATGCGCGAATCACCCTTACGGTTTGGCCACCAAGCCTTCATCTAGGCGTCATGGGACGTGTTCACAAAGGCTGCCTGCCGCGCGATCCGGCGTTGGCGCGTGACCCGGCCAATCTTTGGCTTTCCTTGAGGCGGCTTTTCGCCTATAGGCCCGGACGTGCCGCGCCACGAGGGCGGGACACATGTGACGCCGCTGGACGACATCCCGGCCGCGCCGCCAACACCATCAACACCCTTCCCGAAAGGATCAGGACGATGTCGATCACGGCTGAGCGCAAGACCGCGCTCGTTTCCACCTATGCCACCAAGGCCGGCGACACGGGCTCGCCGGAGGTTCAGGTCGCGATCCTGACGGAGCGCATCAACAACCTGACCGAGCACTTCAAGAGCCACAAGAAGGACAACCACTCCCGTCGTGGCCTTCTCAAGCTGGTGTCGCAGCGTCGCTCCCTGCTCGACTACCTCAAGGGCAAGGACGAGGGTCGTTACCGCGCCCTGATCGAGAAGCTCGGCATCCGCCGCTGACCAGACTGCCTGGCCCGGCCCGTTTCACGGAAGCCGGGCCTTGACGCTTACGGGGGCGGCCCCAGACCGGCCGTTCCTGCTATCCCGAGCTGAGGTCCCCGCCCGCGGGCGAGCGGGGCAAGCCTCGTAAGATCCATGGGAGATCCCCGCCGCTGCCCGGCTGGCCAGGACCTCCATGGACAGGATCGCCGACCCCTGCCGCCGCATCGCGAAAGGTGATGCAGGGGTCCGCCGTCTTGCCCATGGTGGCGGGAAGCCGAACCGAACGCGGCCGTCTTCCGCTCTCGCCCGAGACAAGGCACGACAGACAACGACATGTTCGACATTCAACGCGAAGAACTCATCTGGGGCGGCCGCAAGCTGACCCTGGAGACCGGCAAGGTGGCACGCCAGGCCGATGGCGCCGTGATGGTGACCTACGGCGAAACCGTGGTCCTTGCCACCGTCGTCTCCGCCAAGGAGCCGAAGCCGGGCGTGGACTTCTTCCCGCTCACCGTGAACTACCAGGAGAAGGCGTTCGCCGCCGGCCGTATTCCGGGCGGCTACTTCAAGCGCGAGGGCCGTCCATCCGAGCGCGAGACGCTGATCTCTCGCCTGATCGACCGTCCCATCCGCCCGCTTTTCGCCGAAGGCTACCGAAACGACACCCAGGTGATCGTCACGGTGCTCCAGCATGATCTGGAGAACGACAGCGATATTCCGGCGATGATCGGCGCCTCGGCGGCGCTGACCCTGTCCGGCGTGCCGTTCATGGGCCCGGTCGGCGCCGCCAAGGTCGGTTACGCCAACGGCCAGTATCAGCTCAACCCGTCATCGGCCCAGATCAAGGACGGCGAGCTCGATCTCGTCGTCGCGGGCACGCAGGATGCGGTGCTGATGGTCGAGTCGGAAGCCAGGGAGCTGTCCGAAGAGGTGATGCTCGGCGCCGTCATGTTCGGCCACAAGCACTTCCAGCCGGTGATCGAGGCCATCATCCGGCTCGCCGAGAAGGCCGCGAGGGAGCCCCGCGAATTCTCCGCCCCGGATCTCTCCGCCGTCCAGAAGGCGGTGATGGAGATCGCCGAACAGGACCTGCGCAAGGCTTACAAGATCACCGCCAAGGCCGAGCGTTACGCGGCGGTGGACACCGTGAAGGCCAGGGTCATGGCCGAGCTCTGCCCGGAGGACGGCGAGGCGAAGTTCGACAAGGAGCAGGTCAAGGCCGTGTTCAAGGAGGCGCAGGCGAAGGTCGTGCGCTTCAACATCCTCGATGACGGCATCCGCATCGACGGGCGCGACCTCAAGACGGTGCGCCCGATCGTCTCGGAGGTCGGCATCCTGCCGCGCACCCACGGCTCGGCGCTGTTCACCCGCGGCGAGACGCCGGCGCTGGTCGTGGCGACCCTCGGCACCGGCGACGACGAGCAGTATGTCGACGAGCTGGAAGGCACGCGCAAGGAAACCTTCCTCCTGCACTACAACTTCCCGCCCTATTCGGTGGGCGAGACGGGCCGCATGGGCTCGCCGGGCCGCCGGGAGATCGGACACGGCAAGCTTGCCTGGCGGGCGGTGCATCCGATGCTGCCTGCCCATCACGAGTTCCCCTACACGATCCGCCTCGTCTCCGAGATCACCGAGTCGAACGGCTCGTCCTCGATGGCGACGGTCTGCGGATCCTCGCTGGCGCTGATGGATGCGGGCGTTCCGCTGAAGCGGCCCGTGGCCGGCATCGCCATGGGCCTCATCCTCGAGGGCGAGCGCTTTGCCGTGCTCTCCGACATTCTCGGCGACGAGGATCACCTCGGCGACATGGACTTCAAGGTGGCGGGCTCGGAAGCCGGCATCACCTCGCTGCAGATGGACATCAAGATCGCCGGCATCACCGAGGAGATCATGAGGGTCGCGCTCGATCAGGCCAAGAGCGGGCGCGCGCACATCCTCGGCGAGATGGCCAAGGCGCTCAACAGCGCGCGCAGCGAGCTCGGCCAGTTCGCGCCGCGCATCGAGACGATGAAGATACCCGTCGACAAGATCCGCGAGGTCATCGGCTCCGGCGGCAAGGTCATCCGCGAGATCGTCGAGAAGACCGGGGCCAAGATCGACATTGCCGACGATGGCACGATCAAGATCGCGTCGTCCGACGTCAACTCGATCAACGCCGCCATCAAGTGGATCAAGTCGATCGTCTCGGAGCCCGAGGTGGGCATGATCTACGATGGCACCATCGTCAAGACGATGGAGTTCGGCGCCTTCGTGAACTTCTTCGGAGCCAAGGACGGGCTCGTCCACATCTCCGAGCTCGCTCCCCAGCGCGTTGCCAAGACCACCGACGTGGTCAAGGAAGGCGACAAGGTCAAGGTCAAGCTGCTCGGCTTCGACGAGCGCGGCAAGATCCGCCTGTCGATGAAAGTCGTCGATCAGGAGACGGGCGAGGACCTCACCGAGAAGCTGCGCGCCCAGCGCGAGGCGGAACGCGGCGAGCCGACGGAGGATGAGGAGCGCGAGGAGCGCCCCCGCCGCGAAGGCGATCGGGGAGGTCGCGGCGGCCGCGATCGGCGCCCGCGCCGCGACGACTGAAGCCCTTCCCTGACAGGGTTTGCGATGGCCGCCCCATGGGGCGGCCATCCTGTTTCGGAGAGGCCGGCCGCCCGGCCAGGTGGAGCGCCCCATGCAACGGCTGAAGCCTGACACCCTCGCCATGACGGCGACCCTGGCCCTGCTGACCGCGCTCGGGCCGCTCTCCACCGATTTCTATCTGCCATCCGTTCCGGACATTGCCCGCGTCTTCGGCACGACCACGGCCGGCGCGCAGGCGACGCTGTCGGCCTTCCTGTTCGGGTTTGCGGCGGGGCAGGTCGTCTATGGACCGTTTTCGGATCGACTCGGGCGTCGCCCGGTGCTGTTCTTCGGGCTGGGCCTGTTCCTGACGGCGACGCTGGCCTGCGCGCTGGCGGTCTCGATCGAAATGCTGGTCGGCGCGCGCTTCCTGCAGGCGCTCGGTGCGTCCGGCCCGATCGTCCTTGGGCGCGCCATGGTGCGCGATCTCTACGAGGGCCCGCGCGCCGGCAAGGAGCTCGCCCGGATGGGCATGATCATGGGCGTGGTGCCGGCCATCGCGCCGGTTCAGGGCGGTTTCCTTCAGGAGGCCTTCGGCTGGCGCTCGACCTTCCTCGCCACATTGGCGCTGGGCGGCGGGTTGCTGCTCTGGATCGCGCTCGCCTTGCCGGAGACGCTGCGCAAGCGCCTCGACGAGCCGCTATCCCTTGCCGCGATCCTGAGGGGCTTCGGCATCCTGCTGCGCCATCCGGCCTATCGGGCCTATGTGGCGCTGGTCAGCCTCGCCTATGGCGGGCTGTTCGTCTTCATCTCGGGTTCGTCCTTCGTCCTGATCGACGTCTATGGGCTGAGTCCCGTGCAGTTCGGCCTGTCCTTCGCCTTCGCTGTGCTGGGGTTCATCAGCGGCACCATCGTCGCGCAGCGGCTGGTGGGCCGGCGTGGCCTCGATGGCGTGATTCGGCTTGGCGTGATCTGCCTCGCGAGCGGCGGCATGCTGATGCTTGTGCTTGTGCTCGTCGGCACGGGCTCGTCCCTGGAGATCACGGTGCCGATGGCGCTCTATGCGATGGGCGTCGGACTCACCATGCCGCAGGGTCAGGCCGCTGCGATGATGCCGTTTCCCGAGCGCGCGGGCGCCGCCTCCTCGCTGCTCGGCATCTGTCAGATGAGCTTTGCGGCGCTGGTCGGCCTGCTGACCGGCCAGCTGCTCAAAGGGTCTGCGCTGCCCTTGCCGACGCTGATCGCGGTGATCGGGATGGCGGCGCTTGCCGTGTTCTCGACGACCCGAAGCATTCGCGGACACCGCGGCTGAGGCTCCCGCATCGTCCCGGCCCGTCGACGCGCGTCATCGACGCGTGTTCACGGCCGCCGCGGAGACGCCTGCGCCTGCGGCACGCCCTCGCGGATGGCGAACGGGAAGCGTTCATCGACCGTGAGCGACCGGGCGCGCGCGCTGATGGCCGCCTTCTCGGTGAGTTCCTCCAGCGAAAGCCCGGGCACGAGCGCCCCGATTTCGTAGGCGTAGGCGGGGGCGTGGCCCGGCAGAAGCACCCGCCAGTCGAGGCGCAGCCCCGGCCAGACCTCGCGCGCCAGCCCGAAGGCGACGGTCGTGCAGTTGGCCCAGATCGTATGATACCAGCGCGGTGCGGCCGCCAGCGCGTTGATCTCGCGCACATAAGCCTCGAGCAGCGCCCGCGCCGTGTCGCGTCCGACCGCGAGCCGGTAGAGCCGCACATCCTCGCGCCAGACATGGGTCCGCAAGGCCACGATATCGGTCTCTTCGGCGGCAACGATGGCGAGCTCATAGCTCTTGAAGAAACCGGCCAGGGGCGCGTAGGCCTCGCCCCGCTCGCGCCGGATCTCGATGGACAGCGCCAGCGGCGGCGCATCGTCGAGCGGAAAGCTCACGATCATGTGGGCGATGTCCGGTCCCGCCCAGTAGGAGAAGAACAGGTCCACGCCGGCGACATCCGCAGGACGGATGCGGCGCGTCTGCCATCGTTCGGCCGCGATCGCCTCGCCCGAGCCGAGGCCCACGCCATCGGCGGCTTGAATCCAGCGGAAATCGCGCACATTGCGGAAAACCAGCGTATCACCGTCGCGTTCGACGGTCGGCAGGCGCGCAAGCTGCGGCGACCAGTCGCGATCGGCGGCGGGCCGCAAACCCGTCCACCACAGACCGAGCCCCAGCAAGGCGGCTGCGAACGGCGCCAGAGCCAGGTATCGCGGCCAGCCGGCCCCGGCCCAGACGGCCCAAAGCGCCGCCAGCATCGCCGCGACCAGCGTCAGGCCGAGCGGCGCGGGCGACGCCGCCCTGAACCAGATCGCGCCCAGGCCCCAGAGCGTGACCGCGACCATGACCACGCTGGCGATCGCGAGCAGCGTCACGCGAAGGAGACGTCGTGCCTTTGACGTCACCATCCCGACGCCGCGTTCAGGCGGCGATGCTCATGCTCGGGGCAGCCGCCCTTACCGCATCGTCGACATGACCCTCGAAGCGCTTGAAGTTGTCCCGGAACATGCCGACGAGGCGCTTCGCCGTTTCAGCGAACTCGGCCTTGTCGGCCCAGGTCTTGACCGGATACAGGATGTGCGGCTCGACCCCCGGCACGGATGTGGGCACCGCGAAGCCGAAATACGGATCGCGGCGGAAATCCGCCCTGGCGAGAGAGCCATCCAGCGCCGCACTGAGCAGGCGGCGGGTGACGCGGATCGGCATGCGCCGGCCCACGCCGTACTTGCCTCCGGTCCAACCCGTGTTCACCAGCCAGCAATCGACATGGTGGCGGTCGATCAGGTCGCGCAGGAGGTTTCCGTAGACGGACGGATGGCGCGGCATGAAAGGCGCTCCGAAGCAGGTCGAGAAGGTCGCTTCCGGGTCCTTCACGCCCTTTTCGGTGCCGGCGACCTTGGCGGTGTAGCCGGAGAGGAAGTGATACATGGCCTCCGCCGCCGTGAGTTTGGCGATCGGCGGCAGCACGCCGAACGCGTCGCAGGTCAGCATCACGATGTTTTTCGGGTGGCCGGCGCGTCCCGTGGCCGAGGCGTTCGGAATGAAGGGCAGCGGATAGGCGCAGCGCGTGTTTTCCGTCCTCGAGCTGTCGTCGAAGTCCGGCAACCGCGTCACCGGGTCGAGCGGCACGTTTTCGAGAATCGTGCCGAAGCGTTCCGTCGTGGCGTAGATCTCGGGCTCGGCCTCACGTGACAGCCGGATGGTCTTGGCGTAGCAGCCGCCCTCGAAGTTGAAGACGCCGTCAGGGGACCAGCCATGCTCGTCGTCGCCGAGCAGCGTGCGGTGGGGGTCTGCCGAAAGCGTGGTCTTGCCGGTGCCCGACAGGCCGAAGAACACCGCCGTGTCGCCGTCCGGGCCGACATTGGCGGAGCAGTGCATCGGCATCACGCCCGCGGCCGGCAGCACGAAGTTCAGCCAGGTGAAGACGCTCTTCTTCATCTCGCCCGCATAGGACGTGCCCCCGATCAGCACGATGCGGCGGGTGAAGTTGACGGCGATGATCGTCTCGGAGCGGCAGCCATGGCGTTTCGGATCAGCCTTGAAGGAGGGCAGATCGACGATGGTAAGGTCTGGCGCAAACGATGCCAGTTCGGCTGGCTCCGGCCGGATCAGCAGGTTGCGAATGAACAGCGAGTGCCATGCCAGTTCGGTGAAGACACGGGTCTTGACCCGGTGGCGGGCATCGGCGCCGCCATAGAGATCCTGCGCGAACAGCTCCTTGCCCTCGGCATGGGCGAGAAAATCGGACAACAGCGCATCGAAATGGCCCGGTTCGATGGCCCCGTTGTTGTCCCACCACACCGTGTCTTCGGTCGTGTCGTCCCGCACCGTGAACTTGTCCTTCGGCGAGCGGCCGGTGTGGGCTCCGGTCTCCGCCACCAGCGCGCCGCCGGCTGCAAGCCTGGCTTCGCCGCGCTGCAGCGCCTGCTCGTAGAGGGCGGGAGCCTGCAGGTTCCAGAACACGCGTTTGAGCTTGCGAAAGCCGAACGCTTCCGCGCCATGCGCAGCGTTGAACGGGCCCAGATTGTCCATGAGGTTCCTCCTTCCAGCCGGGTGGAAGCGCATTGGGGCAGCGAGATGGTGTGGCGTTTTCGCCGGTGGGCGTTCGGCTGGTATGCGCGGTCTCATACGCCCTTGAGCCGGCTGGCTCAAGCGCCGCGCCTGACGCAACGTCCTGTTCTTTCGATGCAAGACCGAGGCTGGGCACCGGCTTCGTGGGCCGTGGCGAACGGCTCGGGTTTCAGGCCGTGGTTATTGCGCGGATGTTCCGCTGCTGTCAGTCCTTTTCGCCGGATTCGCGCCCATCGGCGCCGGTCCGCGCGGATCTTGCGAGCTGGATCAGGGCCATCCTGGCGGCCTCCGCCGTGTTGATGCGCGTCCCGAACGCAATGCGTGCAATCTCGGTGCCCGCCGCCACCTCGAAGCCCTCCGGATCGAGGCTGACCATGCGCCATCGGCCCGGTTCGCGCTGGGCGTGAACCGTCGCATAGAGCGATACCACATCGGCGTGATCGTCGTTCATGTGGGCAAGGATCCCGGCTTCGGCCGCGATCAGGTCTTCGGCGCCGGCGAGAGAGGTCATCAGGTCCTCGCGGCCGAGTTCATAGGCCTTGCCGAAGCCACCGTTCAGGCTGGCCCCGCGCATCTCGACGGCGAGAAACAGGAAATCGGGAAAATCGACATAGAGCTGCGCCTTCGGGTTGCGCGCCAGGAAGCGCCGTCGCACCCGCTCGCCCTCGGCGCTGTCGCGATCGACGCGGCGCGCGCGTCCGCTGACGCTGATGCGGGGGTGTGCGAGCGGATCGCCCTTGCCGAGCTTCCCGCACAGCAGCGACAGCCTGGGATCACGCGCCAGATTCTGCGTATGGCCTGAAAGCTGCGACACCAGGATGACCGGCGAGCCGTCTGCATCGGTGGCCATGGCGGTGAGCGTCGCCAGCGGCGCGCCGTCGGAATCGAGGGTTGCAAGCGTGGCGACGCCCGAGGCGCGGATCAGCCCGCGCGCCAGGGCCCTGGCCTCGTCATCGGTGGTGCGCAGAACGTCCGGCCGCAAGGGCTGGCCTGGGGCCGGGCTGGGCGAGGATTCAGACATGCCGGGGCCTTGCCTGCATGATGAAGGGAGCGATGGGGAACAGGCGTCACAATGATGCGCATCGGCGGCGACGGCAACCCCGTCGCGAGTGGTCGGGGGCACCGTTGCCCGCTCGCGCTGATGCCGGAGGCGTCGACCTGCATGGAAACGGCCGGGACGCTGCCAGTGCGGTGCCTGCGCCGCGACGTGTGGCGATGGGGTGGCGCCCCGGCCTCCGGATCGCTAGATAGACGCCATGGTTTTGCCGGTTTGGGCCTCGAACCGTTGCCGCTCAAACCAGCGGGTTGCGGCGTGATGTTCACGAGGGCAGCCGCGCACCAACGGACTGACTGCCTGATGCCAACGATCGCTCTCGTCGATGACGACCGCAACATCCTCACTTCTGTCTCGATCGCCCTCGAGGCGGAAGGTTTCCGCATCCAGACCTACACGGATGGCTCCTCGGCGCTCGATGGCCTGAAGCAGAATCCGCCCGATCTCGCCATCTTCGACATCAAGATGCCGCGCATGGACGGGATGGAGCTGTTGCGTCGGCTCAGGCAGAAATCCGATCTGCCGGTGATCTTCCTGACATCGAAGGACGACGAGATCGACGAGCTCTTCGGCCTCAAGATGGGGGCAGACGATTTCATCCGCAAACCGTTCTCGCAGCGCCTGCTTGTGGAGCGCGTGAAGGCGATCCTGCGTCGCGCCGGCGCCAAGGACCTGCCTGCCGCGCCGCGCGGAGAGGATGCCAAGGTGCTGGAGCGCGGCCATCTCAGGATGGACCCTGAGCGCCATACCTGCACCTGGAAGGGCGAGCCCGTGACGCTGACCGTTACGGAGTTCCTCATCCTGCAATCGTTGGCGCAGCGCCCGGGCGTGGTCAAGAGCCGCAACGCCCTGATGGATGCGGCCTATGACGACGAGGTCTATGTCGACGATCGCACCATCGACAGCCACATCAAGCGTTTGCGCAAGAAGTTCAAGCTGGTTGACGACGAGTTCGAGATGATCGAGACGCTCTACGGCGTGGGTTATCGCTTCAAGGAGGCCTGAGCGGCCAGCTCCCGGGAGCGAAGGACAGGCTGACGTCTGTGGCCGCTGGAGGCTGTGGCGCGACCATGACGGCGATGAAGGACGACGGACCAGCGACGGCCAGAGCGTCCGCGCCGCGGCCGCTGTCGCGCGCACCGGCTGCGCCGGCGCTGCGCCGGGCCTGGGCGGGCGTGTCGCGCTGGTTTTCGGTCAGGCTCGCCTCCAGCCTGACCCGGCGCATCGTCGTGCTCAATCTCGCCGGTCTGGTGACGCTGCTGATCGGCCTGCTCTACCTCAACCAGTTCCGCGAGGGGCTCATCGACGCACGCGTCCAGAGCCTGCAGATCCAGGGCGAGATCATCGCCGGCGCCATTGCCGCCTCCGCCACCGTCGAGACCGACGCCATCGCCATCGATCCGGACCGGCTGCTGCAGTTGCAAGCCGGCGAGAGTTCGGGTCTCGGCGACGAGATGCAGGCCGCGCTCGAATTCCCCATCAGCCCGGAGCGTGTGGCTCCCCTGCTGCGCCGTCTCGTCACCCCGACCCGCACCCGCGCGCGTGTCTATGACCGCGAGGGTTTTCTGGTGGTCGATTCCCGCGCGCTCTACGGCCGCGGCGACATCCTGCGCCGCGATCTTCCTCCGGTCCAGTCCGGCGAGGACGTGCCCCTGCTGCAGCGCACCTGGAATAGCTTTCGCGGGCGCCTCGGCGGCGCGCAACTGGCGACGCAGGACGACGCCGACCCCGCCAACGGGCGGTCCATCCCCGAGGTGGCGCGCGCGCTTGGCGGGATGCAGCGCTCGATCGTGCGCGTCAATGCACGGGGCGAAACCATCGTCTCGGTCGCCGTGCCGATCCAGCGCCAGCGCAGCGTGCGCGGCGCGCTGCTTCTGTCCACGCAGGGCGGCGATATCGATGCGATCATCGCTTCAGAGCGCTGGATGATCCTGCAGGTTTTCGGCGTGGCTGCGCTGGTCATGACCATTCTTTCTGTTCTTCTGGCGAACGGCATCGGCGAACCGCTGCGGCGCCTCTCGGAAGCGGCCGACCGTGTGCGGCGCCGCGTCCGTTCGCGCGAGGAGATCCCGGATTTCACCGACCGCCATGACGAGATAGGCCAGCTCTCCGGTGCGCTGCGCGACATGACGGCCGCACTCTACCAGCGCATCGATGCCATCGGCAGCTTCGCCGCCGATGTCGCCCATGAGCTGAAGAACCCGCTGACCTCGCTTCGCAGCGCGGTCGAGACCCTGCCGCTGGCGAAGACCGACGCCGCACGCGATCGGCTGCTCGCCGTCATCCGTCACGACGTCAAGCGCCTCGACCGGCTGATCACCGACATCTCGGAAGCCTCGCGTCTCGATGCTGAGCTTGCGCGCGCCGAGACCGGTCCCGCCGACCTAGCGCAACTGCTTCCGGCCGTCATCGCCATGCAGAACGGGATCGCCAGGGACGGTCAGGCGCCGATCCGTCTCGCCATCCACGCAGACCCCGGCTCCAGTTTCCTGGTCAACGGACACGATGGCCGGCTCGGCCAGGTCATGGTCAATCTTCTCGACAATGCCCGCTCCTTCTCGCCGCCCGGCGGAGAGGTGCGCATCTCGATGCGCCGAAAGGGCCGCCGCATCGAAATCGATGTCGAAGATGACGGTCCCGGCATTCCCCCGCACGCGCTGGAGCGCATCTTCGAGCGGTTCTACACCGACCGCCCGGAGCAGGGCTTCGGCCAGAATTCGGGCCTCGGGCTGTCGATCTCGCGTCAGATCGTCGAGGCTCATGGCGGCACGATCCGGGCTGAGAACCGGCCAGGTCCGCCCGATCCGGATGGCGAGCCGACACGGGTGGGTGCCCGCTTTGTCATCGATCTGCCCGCGCTGGAGCCGGTGGCCCCCGCCCGCCGCGGCACAAGCCTGCAGCGGACGCATCCATGATGTTGCGTGACGATGCCGGCCGTCCGCGCGGCCCTCTTCCCGGGCTTCACGCAAGCTGCGTCTGCGTGGGCGAGGCAGGCGTGCTCGTGCGCGGCGAGTCAGGTGCCGGCAAGACGGCACTGTGCCAGGCGCTGATCGCGCTCGCGGGTGCGAAGGGCCGCTTCGGGCGGCTGGTGGCGGACGACCGGGTTCTGCTGAGGGTCAGCCATGGCCGGCTTCTGGCCTCGCCGCACCCCGCCACCGCCGGATTGTCGGAATGGCGCGGCCTGGGGCTTGCCCCGGAGGCGCATCTCGGCTCGGTGCGCGTGAGCCTGGTCGTCGATCTGGGCCCCGGGCCGCCGCGATTGCCCGAGCCTGCCGATCTGGTCGTCACGATCGCCGGGATCACGTTGCCGCGGCTTGCCGCGAGCCGGGGTGCCGAGGATTCGGCGCTGGTCTGGCGCGCGCTGGACCTGATGGTCGGGCATGCCTGAAGCGATCGACTTCCATGATCGCGGGCGGATGTTGCGGCGCAGCAAACTGGCCTGCAAACAGTCTTGCGCCAGCGAACAGCCTGCTCCATATAAGCGGTCCTTGTGGGCGCGGTCGCGCCCGTGCGGGTTTTGCCATGATCGGCCTCGTCCTCGTGACGCATGGGCATCTTGCGACAGAGTTCCGCTCCGCCCTGGAGCACGTCGTCGGACCCCAGAAACAGCTGGAAACCATCGCGATCGCCCCTGACGACGACATCGAGGGGCGCCGGAAGGACATTCTTGACGCGATCCACAGCGTCGACACCGGCGAGGGCGTCGTGGTCCTGACGGACATGTTCGGCGGCACGCCGTCCAATCTGGCGATTTCGGCGATGAACGGCGGCAAGGTCGAGGTTCTGGCGGGCGTCAACCTGCCGATGCTGATCAAGCTCGCCACGGTCCGCGACGAAAAACCCATCGAGGATGCCGTCGGCTGCGCCCAGGACGCCGGCCGCAAGTATATCAACATCGCCAGCCGCCTGCTCGCTGGCCGCTGAGGTATGGGCCGAGCACAGGCGTGATCGGCGGGCTTGACCCGCGATGACGAGCGCGTGGGGTATGGCCTTGCCGATGCTCCCAAGTGTCGCAGGCTTGCGCCAAACGGCCGCTGCGACCATCTTGGCGGCGGTTTTCCGTTCGCGAGCGCCTTCCGCAATGACCTGTGACAGCGACTGCCCCGACGCGCCCGTGCCCGAGGGGGCTATCGCGCGCGAGCTGACCATTTGCAATCGCAAGGGCCTTCATGCCCGTGCCACCGCCAGGCTGGTCCAGACGATCGAGCGTTTCGAGGCGGAGGTCTGGATCACGCGCTGCGGCGAGACCGTGGGCGGGCGCTCCATCATGGGGCTCCTGACGCTGGGCGCCGGGCTCGGCTCCGTGATCACCGTCGCCGCGCGGGGCAAGGACGCGGTCGCAGCGCTGGATGCCATCGGCGCGCTCGTTGCCGACCGCTTCGGCGAGGGGGAGTGATCGACGCCGCATCGGGGAATGGTGCGAAGCTCCTGCAGCCGGGCGCGCCCGGGTGATCGGGCATGAGAACCCGCCCGATTGACACATAAAGAAATGTTTATGTCTTTATTGCCTCGGGGCCGGGGGCGTGATAGGCACCGCGCGGATGGCGGCGACCGGATGGCTTGGATCGCCGCCCGTCACCGTCGCCTGCCCGTGACCACGAGGACATTCATGGCCGCCTTCACCGACTACATCGTCAAGGACATCTCGCTCGCCGCCTTCGGCCGCAAGGAGATCGACCTCGCCGAAAGCGAAATGCCTGGCCTCATGGCCATCCGCGAGGCCTACGGCAAGCAACAGCCGCTCAAAGGCGCGCGCATCGCCGGCTCGCTGCACATGACCATCCAGACGGCTGTGCTGATCGAGACGCTGAAGGCGCTCGGCGCCGACATCCGCTGGGTGTCTTGCAACATCTTCTCGACGCAGGATCATGCCGCAGCCGCGATTGCGGCGGCCGGCATCCCGGTCTTCGCCTACAAGGGCGAGACGCTGACCGAGTACTGGGACTACACGGCAAGGCTGTTCGACTGGCATGGCGGCGGCGTTCCGAACATGATCCTGGACGACGGTGGCGATGCCACCATGCTCGTCCATCACGGCCTGCGCGCCGAGCAGGGCGACACGGCCTTCATGGACAATCCTCAGTCCGAGGAGGAGGAGATCTTCTACGCGCTGATCAGGCGCCTGCTGAAGGAGAAGCCGCAGGGCTGGTTCGCCGAGGTCGCCGCCACGATCAAGGGCGTGTCCGAGGAGACAACCACGGGCGTGCATCGCCTCTACAAGCTGGCCGAGGCCGGAAAGCTCCTGTTCCCGGCGATCAACGTCAACGACTCGGTCACCAAGTCGAAGTTCGACAATCTCTACGGCTGCCGTGAGTCGCTGGTCGATGCGCTGCGCCGGGCGACCGACGTGATGATGGCGGGCAAGGTCGCCTTCGTCGCCGGGTTCGGCGATGTCGGCAAGGGCTCGGCCGCCTCGCTGCGCCAGGCGGGTTGCCGCGTGATCGTGTCGGAGGTCGATCCGATCTGCGCGCTGCAGGCCGCCATGGAAGGCTACGAGGTCACCACCATCGAGGAGGCGCTGCCGCGCGCCGACATCTATGTCACAGCCACCGGCAACAAGGACATCATCACCGTCGATCACATGCGGCGGATGAAGGACCGAGCCATCGTCTGCAACATCGGCCACTTCGACAACGAGATCCAGGTTTCCGGCCTGAAGAACTTCAAGTGGACCAACATCAAGCCGCAGGTCGACGAGATCGAGTTCCCGAAGGGCAACCGCATCATCCTGCTCTCGGAAGGCCGCCTGGTGAACCTCGGAAACGCCATGGGCCACCCGTCCTTTGTGATGTCGTCGTCGTTCTCGAACCAGACGCTGGCCCAGATCGAGCTGTGGACCAACAGGGACACCGGCAAATACGAGCGCAAGGTCTACACCCTGCCCAAGAAGCTCGACGAGATGGTCGCCGCCTTCCATCTCGAGAAGCTCGGCGTGAAGCTCACCAAGATGACCAAGGAGCAGGCCGACTACATCGGTGTGCCGGAGCAAGGCCCGTTCAAGCCGGATCACTATCGCTACTGATACCATATCTGGGGCAATCCGCGATTGCCCCGCCCAGATATTGTATGCGCCGGCGCAGCTTCGGAAGAGCTCCGCCGGCGTTGCGCATTTTACCGCCGTTTAACCACTTCCCGGCGGAATCCATGGCTGGTTATTGTGAGGGCGATTCGGGGCGTGCGTGACGGATACGACCGGGCCGGGGCGGTCTCTCCGCCCTGGCCAGGGCATGGAAGCCATCCGTGACCTGGGCAAGTTGGCGGTTAAACATGGCTTGGTCCGACGTTGCCTGCGACGCATCGGCGAGGCCAAGGGCTCATGTCCCGGACCCCAGGTGACGGCTCCTCGACGCCTTTGCGGGTGATTGCGACGATCGGGATGGACGGCGGTGTGATGGCGGATGCGGCGAGGCGAGCGGATGCGACGGGTTCCCCGCCAACCCGGCCATGCGGTCGCCGTGAACTGCGTCGCGCCCTGACGACAGGCCCGGCCGGTCTCGTCCTGCCCCTGGCGCTTTCGGATCCGGCCCTGGCAGCGAGCGAGGCCTGGGGGCTGGCCAGCGGCCTGCTCGGCGTCTCCATGATGATCGGCATGTCCGTGTTCGCAGCCACGATGGCGATCCTTTATGTGCGCGAGCGCGAAAGCTGGCGAAAGCGCGAGGCGGCCCTGGTCGTGCAGGCCGAAGCCGCGGCGAGGCGCGCCGATCAGGCCGAGGCCTTCGCGGCCACCGATGACCATGTCGTTGTCACCTGGAAGAGCCCGACCAGCGCCCCCGAGATCGCGGGCGCCACGGATTTCCTCGGAGCGGCTGCGCGCGGTCCGGGCGCGCCGCCGTCGCCTCTGGCGCTCGGCTCATGGGTGAGTCCAGGCGACGTGAAGCCACTGGGCGACGCCATCGAAGCCCTGAAGCAGCGCGGCTGCCAGTTCGATCTTGCCGTTTCGACGCGGTCGGGCGGCGTGGTCGAGGCGCGCGGTCGGGCGATTGGCGGACAGGCGGTTGTCAGCCTGAAGGGCGCGACGCCCTTGAAGGCGGCGCTGGTGGCGGCCGAGGCCGCGCGCGGGGCGGATGCCGACCGGATTCAGGCGTTGACCGCCCTCGCCGATGGCAGCCAGGGGCCCGCCTGGTGCCGGGACCGCGACGGGCATCTGGTCTGGGTGAATGCAGCCTATGCCCGCGCCGTGGAGGCATCGTCGCCCGAGGACGCGGTGGCGCGCCAGCTCGAGCTGATGGATCGTGACGCCCGCGAGGCGTCGGCCGCCGCCCGCGCGCGCCAGGAGCCGTTCGCCGCGCGCGCTCCGGTGGTCGTCGGCGGCCGGCGGCTGATCCTCGATCTCAGCGAACGGCCGACTGCGGCTGGTTTTGTCGGCCAGGCCACCGATGTCACGGAGCTTGAGACCCTTCGCGCCGATCTCAAGCGCCAGATGGAGGCCTACGCCCGCGTCCTCGACCGCGTTCCCACGGCGGTCGCCGTGTTCGATGCGCGTCAGCGGCTGGCCTACCGCAATGCCGCCTTCGATCGCCTCTGGTCCCTCGATGCGGCCTATCTCGACAGCCTGCCGACCGATGGCGAAATCCTCGACCGGCTGCGCACGGCGCGCCGCCTGCCCGAGGTCGGCGCCTACAAGGACTGGAAGGCCGACCGTCTCAGCGCCTATGCCGCGCTCGAGACGCGCGAGGACTGGTGGTATCTGCCCGATGGACGCGCCATTCACGTGACCACCAGCCCGCACCCGCTGGGCGGCGTCATCCACATGTTCGATGACGTGACAGAACGCTTCTCCCTCGAATCCAAGGTCAACGCGCTCGGCCGCATGCAGCGCGAGACGCTGGATGCGTTGCGCGAGGGCGTTGCGGTGTTCGGTTCGGACGGTCGGCTGAAGCTGTCGAATCCTGCCTTCGCCCAGCTGTGGCAGCTTTCGCCGGCGATGCTGGCTGCCGCCCCCCATGTCGACGAACTCGTGCCGCTATGCACCACCCTGTGCGAGAATGCCGAGCCGTGGGACAGGCTGCGCGGCGCCATCGTCGACATGCGCGAACGCCGCGACGATCTCGCCGCACGGATGACCCGCCGCGATGGCTCCGTGCTCGACTGCGCGCTCGCCCCGTTGCCGGATGGCGCGACGCTGCTCACCTTCGCCGACGCCACCGCCAGCGTGAACGTCGAGAAGGCCCTGACCGAGCGCAACCAGGCGCTGGAGAAGGCCGCCCGTCTACGCGACGACTTCGTGCACCACGTCTCCTATGCGTTGCGTTCGCCGCTGAATGCGATCATCGGCTTCGCCCAGCTCATCGGCGAGGAGATCGCCGGACCGCTCAACCCGCGTCAGCGTGAATATGCCGAGCTGATCCTGCGCTCGTCCGGCACGTTGCTCGCCATCGTCAACGACATCCTCGATCTGGCCTCGATCGACAACGACGATATTCGCCTCGAGATGGAGCCGACCGAGGTCGCCGACCTGATCGCCAGCGCTGCGCGGGGTCTCGAGGACCAGCTGGCCGAGCATCGCATCACCCTTGCCACGCGCATCGCGCCGGATGCCTCGGTCCTGCTGTGCGACCCGCGCCGGATGCGCCAGGCGCTCTACAACCTGATGTCGAACGCCGTCGGTTTCTCCGAGCCCGGACAGACCATCGAGGTGGAAGCGGTGCGCGAGGGCAAGGACGTGGTGTTTCGCATCATCGACCATGGCCGGGGCATCCCGGACGCGCTGCGCGAGCGCGTGTTCGACCGCTTCGAGAGCCATACAGCCGGCACCCGCCATCGCGGCGTCGGACTCGGGCTTGCCATCGTGCGTTCCTTTGTGGGCCTGCATGGCGGCAGCGTCAGCATCGACGCGACGCCGGGAGGCGGCGCCACCGTCACCTGCCGCGTGCCGGGCGCGGCCTGAGCGGCTCGGCGGCCGCCGTGCCGGCGGCAGCGAATACCTGTGGACCCGATGGAGTTGCCCGCGATGCCGAGCGCAGCCAGCCCGTTCTTCAGCGGTCGTGCCGATGCCGGTGGCGCGCGCAACGGAGCCCGCGGCTGGACGCTGGATCTCGCCGGCGAGCCCGACATGCAGCGTCTCGCCGAAGATGTGGCCGGGATCGCGCGCCCGGGTGACGTCATTGCCCTCTCCGGTGATCTTGGAGCCGGCAAGAGCACCTTCGCCCGGGCCTTCATCCGGCGTCTGGCGAACGATCCTGGCCTCGAGGCGCCCAGCCCGACCTTCACGCTGCTGCAGACCTACGACACGGTTGCAGGTCGTATCGTCCACGCCGACCTTTACCGCATTGGCCGCGAGGCGGATGTCGCCGATATCGGACTGATGGAGGAACTCGACGGCGCCATCGGTCTGATCGAGTGGCCCGATCGCGTTGGCGACCTGCTCGAGCCGGTCAGGCGGCTGGACATCGTGATCGAACTGATACCGCAGGCCGGCGACACGGCGCGGCGCGTGAAGCTGTCCCCGGGCGCGGATTGGAGCGATCGACTGGGGCTGACGCTTGGCGCCCGTCGCCTGATCGATCTCGCCGGCTGGGGCGACGCCAGGCGCGACCACATGCAGGGAGACGCCTCGACCCGCGCCTACGAACGTCTCGTTCACCCGTCGGGCGAAACCGCCGTGCTGATGATCTCGCCGCCTCGGCCCGACGGCCCGCCCGTGAAGAACGGCAAGCCCTACAGCGCCATCGCCCGTCTGGCAGAGCGGGTCGACGCCTTCGTCGCGCTCGACAAGGGGCTGCGCGCGCAGGGCCTGTCCGCGCCCGAGATCCTCGCCAGCGACCTGTTCAACGGCCTGCTGCTCATCGAGGACCTCGGCCAGGAGCCGGTGGTTGCGGACGGGCGACCCATCCCCGAACGCTATGTCGCCGCCGTCGAGGCGCTGGCTGAACTGCATGCCGAGACCTTGCCCACCATCCTGCCGGTGTCGGATGGCCGCGAGCACATCATCCCCGACTATGACCGCGACGCGCTCGCCATCGAGACCGAGCTGCTGATCGACTGGTATGCGCCCCATGTCGCCGGCGAGAACGTGACGCCGGCGGCGCGCAGCGCCTTCCAGCGCGTCTGGGCGGACGCCTTCGAGATGGTGATTGCCGGTCCGCGAACCTGGGTCCTGCGCGACTACCATTCGCCGAACCTGATCTGGATGCCCGACCCGCTTCACCCCCTCGCGGTCGGGCAACCAGCTCAGGTCCGGCGAATGTTAGTCGCCGCGGACCGCGGTTCGGGGACCGGCAATCGCCCACTCGAAGGCGTCCGCCCCGCCGCACTGCTAGGCGCAGCGCGGCGCGGCGCAGCCCGCGACGCGCGCTCGCCAGTGTGCGTCCCGTGCCATCCGCACCACGGGCCCGCCGAGCAGCTGGGCGCGGGCGTAGGCGGCGCACCAGGGCACGCGTCTGCGCGATACGG
>CAZDUL010000130.1:0-9388 GCA_964508635.1 uncultured Allobosea sp.
CCGCGAGGGCGTGCTCAGGATCGAGGAGATGCAGGGCGGGACTTTCACCATCACCAATGGCGGGATCTACGGCTCGCTGATGTCGACGCCGATCCTGAATGCGCCGCAATCCGCCATTCTCGGCATGCACAAGATCCAGGAGCGTCCCGTGGTCGTCGGCGGTCAGATCGTGGCGCGCCCCATGATGTATCTGGCGCTCAGCTACGATCACCGCATCATCGACGGGAAGGAAGCCGTGACCTTCCTCGTCCGGGTCAAGGAAAGCCTCGAGGATCCGGCCCGTCTCGTCATGGATCTGTGAACGGGCACTGGCGTCCGGCCGCCCGCGACGCGCCGATCCGGGCGGTGATCGGGATCGCGGTCATCGCCCCGGTCGGGCAGCCCAGCCTCACCCATCGGCGCTCGGCAAGTCTGCTGCCTGATGCCCCAGCAACCTGACCAGGAAGACCAACGGGAAGCGAGCCAACCCATGTCCTACGATCTCGTCGTCATCGGCACCGGTCCCGGCGGCTATGTCTGCGCCATCCGCGCCGCCCAGCTCGGCCTCAAGGTGGCCGTGGTCGAAAAGCGCAAGACCCATGGCGGAACCTGCCTCAATGTCGGCTGCATCCCGTCCAAGGCGATGCTGCATGCCTCCGAGCTGTTCGAGCAGGCGAGCCATGGCTTCGAGGCTCTCGGCATCGGCGTCGGCAAGCCGAAGCTCGACCTGAAGAAGCTGATGCAGCACAAGCAGGAAACGGTGGACGCCAACGTCAACGGCATCGCCTTCCTCCTCAAGAAGAACAGGATCGACGCCTTCCACGGGCTGGGCACGGTCCTTGGCGCCGGCCGGGTGCAGGTGAAGGCCGACGACGGGGCCACGCAGGTGCTCGAGACGAAGGCGATCGTGATCGCCACCGGGTCCGAGCCCGCGACGTTGCCGGGCATCGCCATCGACGAGAAGACGGTTGTCAGCTCCACCGGCGCGCTGGAACTCGGGAAGGTGCCGGGCAAGCTGCTCATCATCGGCGCCGGCGTCATCGGCCTCGAGCTCGGCTCGGTCTGGGGCCGCCTCGGCGCGAAGGTCGAGGTGGTCGAGTATCTCGACCGCATCCTGCCGGGCATGGACAGCGAGGTGGCGAAGGCCTTCCAGCGCATCCTCGAGAAGCAGGGCATGACCTTCCATCTCGGGGCGAAGGTGACAAAGGTCGAGACCGGCAAGGCCGGCGCCGTCGCGACCGTCGAGCCCGCCGCAGGCGGCGAGGCGAAGACCATGGAGGCCGACATCGTGCTCGTCGCGGTCGGACGTCGGCCGAACACCGAGGGGCTCGGGCTGGAGGCCGCCGGCGTTGCCACCGAGCGCGGCCGCGTCGTGATCGACGATCACTACCAGACCAGCGTGCCCGGCATCTACGCCATCGGCGATGTGGTGAAGGGCCCGATGCTCGCCCACAAGGCGGAGGACGAGGGCGTGGCGCTGGCCGAACTGCTGGCCGGCAAGGCCGGACACGTCAACTACGAGGTCATTCCCGGCGTGGTTTACACCATGCCGGAGGTGGCCGGCGTCGGCGCCACCGAGGACGAGCTCAAGCAGCGCGGGATCGCTTACGCCGTCGGCAAGTTCCCGTTCACGGCCAACGGCCGGGCGCGCGCGATGAAACGGATGGACGGCTTCGTCAAGGTGCTGGCCGACGCCGCCACCGACCGCGTGCTCGGCTGCCACATCATCGGGCCCAATGCCGGCGACCTGATCCACGAGGTTGCCGTGCTGATGGAGTTCGGCGGCTCATCGGAAGATCTTGCCCGCACCTGCCATGCCCATCCGACCCTGTCGGAAGCGGTGAAGGAAGCGGCGCTGGCCGTCGAGAAGCGCGCGCTTCACATCTAAAGCAGGTTGGCGCCCGCAACGGCCTTGGGCTGTCGCGGGCGCGAGACCTCCGTCAGTTCAGCGCCACGCCCGCCGGGCGCGGCTCGCGCGCGACGGTCCGGTTGCCGATCATCAGCCCGGCCGGACCCACCGTCACCGGCACCGTCTCGCCGTCCATGACCTCGCCGGCGAGGATCATCTCTGCGAGCGGGTCCTGGACGTGCTTCTGGATCACCCGTTTGAGCGGCCGCGCGCCATAGGCGGGATCGTAACCCTTCTCCGCCAGCCAGGCTCGGGCATCGTCCGTCAGCTCCAGCGTGATCTTGCGATCAGCCAGCAGCCGCGTGAGACGCTGCATCTGGATGTCGACGATTGCACCCATCTGCGCCTTCTTCAGCCGGTGGAACAGGATGATCTCGTCCACCCGGTTGAGGAATTCCGGGCGGAAATGGCTGCGCACCACGCCCATCACCTCCTCGCGCACGGCGTCGGAATCCTGACCTTCCGGCTGATTGACCAGATATTCGGCCCCCAGATTCGAGGTCATGATGATCAGCACGTTGCGGAAGTCGACCGTGCGGCCCTGGCCGTCGGTGAGGCGGCCGTCGTCGAGCACCTGCAACAGGACGTTGAACACGTCCGGGTGCGCCTTCTCGATCTCGTCGAACAGCACGACCTGATAGGGTCTGCGCCGCACCGCTTCCGTCAGCGCACCACCCTCCTCGTAGCCGACATAGCCCGGAGGCGCACCGATCAGCCGCGCGACGGCGTGCTTTTCCATGTACTCCGACATGTCGATGCGCACGAGCGCTGTCTCGTCGTCGAACAGGAAGCTGGCGAGCGCCTTGGTCAGCTCCGTCTTGCCGACGCCCGTCGGCCCGAGGAACATGAACGAGCCGATCGGGCGGTTCGGATCCTGAAGGCCGGCGCGGGCCCGGCGCACGGCGGTCGAGACGGCCGCGACCGCCTCCTCCTGGCCGATAACGCGCTTCGCCAGCTCCTCCTCCATCTTGAGAAGTTTCTCCTTCTCGCCCTCCAGCATCTTGTCGACAGGCACGCCCGTCCAGCGGCTCACCACCTGCGCCACATGGTCGGCGGTGACGGCCTCCTCCATCAGGCCGGCGCCGTCGGCCTTGCCCTCGATCTCGGCCAGCTCCTTCTCGAGGCGCGGGATCTCGCCATAGGCGAGTTCGCCGGCGCGCTGATACTCGCCCCTGCGCTGCGCCTGTGCGAGCTCGTTGCGCGCGGCGTCGAGCTTCGTCTTGAGTTCCGCGGCGCGACCGAGCTTGTCCTTCTCCGCCTTCCAGCGTGCCGTGAGCGCGGCCGAGCGCTCCTCGAGTTCGGCCAGCTCCCGCTCGAGCCTGGCGAGCCGGTCCTTCGAGGCGGCGTCGGTCTCCTTCTTCAGCGCTTCCTGCTCGATACGCAGGCGCACGATCTCGCGGTCGATGGAGTCAAGCTCCTCGGGCTTGGAATCGACCTGCATCCTGAGCCGGGCGGCCGCCTCGTCGACGAGGTCGATGGCCTTGTCGGGCAGGAAGCGGTCGGTGATGTAGCGGTTGGAGAGCGTCGCGGCCGCAACGAGAGCCGAATCGGTGACGCGCACCCGATGGTGCTGCTCGTACTTTTCCTTGAGACCACGCAGGATCGAGACCGTGTCCTCCACCGTCGGCTCGTCCACGAAGACCGGCTGGAAGCGACGGGCGAGCGCGGCGTCCTGCTCGACATATTTGCGGTATTCATCGAGCGTGGTCGCGCCGATGCAGTGCAGCTCGCCGCGCGCGAGCGCGGGTTTCAGCAGGTTGGAGGCGTCCATGGCCCCATCCGCCTTGCCGGCGCCCACCAGCGTGTGCATCTCGTCGATGAACAGGATCACACCGCCTTCCGCGGCAGTGACCTCCTGCAGAACGCTCTTCAGCCGCTCCTCGAACTCGCCGCGATACTTCGCGCCGGCGATGAGCGCGCCCATGTCGAGCGCCATCAGCTGCTTGTCCTTCAGGCTCTCGGGCACGTCGCCGTTGACGATACGCAACGCCAGGCCCTCGGTGATCGCGGTCTTGCCGACTCCGGGCTCGCCGATGAGAACGGGGTTGTTCTTGGTCCGGCGCGACAGGACCTGGATGGTGCGACGGATCTCCTCGTCGCGGCCGATGACGGGATCGAGCTTGCCCTCGCGCGCGGCAGCCGTCAGGTCGCGGGCATATTTCTTCAGTGCATCATATCCCTGTTCGGCCGATGCCGTATCCGCGGTGCGGCCCTTGCGCAGACCCTCGATCGCGGTGTTGAGCGAAGCGGGCGTGACGCCGGCCTTGGCCAGAGCCTGCCCGGCTTCCGTGTCCTTCTCGACGCTGAGCGCCAGCAGCAACCGCTCCACCGTGACGAAGCTGTCGCCGGCCTTCTCGGCCGCCTTCTCGGCGGTGGCGAGCACGCGCGCCAGCGCCGGTGTGAGATACAGCCCGCCCGAGCCGCCGGTGACCTTCGGCAGCTTCGCCACAGCGGCATCGGTCAGCTGCTTGAGCGTGCGCACATCGCCGCCGGCGCGGGTCACCAGCCCCGCCGCCATGCCTTCGCCATCATCGAGCAAGGCCTTGAGCAGGTGCTCCGGCGCAAACTGCTGGTGGCTCTCGCGCAGTGCAATGGTCTGGCCGGCCTGAAGGAAGCCCTTGGCGCGGTCGGTATACTTGTCGAGATTCATCGGCGTCCCCTTCTGGCCCGCTCGCGGCGTGGTCCCCATCATGGGCAACCTTGCGCCGGCTGGTTTCAGTTGCTGCCACCCGTTGCGCGGCGGCCATCCACAGGCAATGTAGGTGTGGCATTCCTGCAACGGAAGGGGGGCCAACCCCGCTGCTTGCAGGTTCGCGGCAACTGGTGAAACTGCGCTCCATGGCCACACGACGCCAGCGCGATCTTGCTCGGGCCCTTCGGGCTCTCGCTCCGCACATCTCGTTTGCGGAGGCGCAGGAGGTTCTCGCCCGCGCATCCGCAGGCTCCCTGAAACACCTGACCGCCACCGCCGCCGCCTGGCTGGCGCTGACGTCGCATGTCCGCCATCAGCATACCGAGTATGATGCGCTGCTCAGCGAGGGCTATGACCGCGACGCCGCACGCCACTTCGTGCGCGACGCGATGGAGGAGCAGCTCGCGCTCTGGGGCTGCGCACGGACGCTCTCGGACGAGGAGGACAGCTGATGCGCGTCGCGGCCCTGTATCGCTATCCGGTCAAGGGCCTCTCGCCGGAGCCGGTCGCCAGCGTCATGCTCGCGCGCGGCGGTCACATGCCGGGTGACCGGCTGTTCGCCATCGAGAACGGACCGTCCGGCTTCAGGGCCGAGGCGCCGGCGCATCATCCGAAAATCCGCTTCCTGATGCTGATGAGGCAGGCCGCGCTCGCCGATCTCTCGACCCGCTATGATCCTGAAACCGGACACCTGAGCATTGCCCGTGACGGCGCGGTGCTGGCCAATGGGCGCATCGGCGATCCGAAGGACGAAGGCCGGCTGCTGGACGCCATCGCCGCCTCGCTGCCGGAAGGGGATGTCCGCGGCCCTTTGCGCATCCTGAAGGCGCCGGAGGGCTTCCGCTTCACCGATTCGGCCGATGGCCACCTCTCGCTTCTCAACCTCGCCTCGGTCGCCGATCTCGGGCGGCGGATGGGCACCACGCTCGATCCGCTGCGCTTCCGCGCCAACATCCATGTCGAAGGGCTAGCTCCCTGGGCCGAACTCGATCTGGTCGGCGCGCAGCTGGAAGCGCCGTCCCGGCTGACGCTTCTCGTAACCGCCCGCATCGAGCGCTGCGCGGCCACCTCCGTGAATCCGACAACCGGTGCGCGCGACGCCAGGGTTGTGGACGCGTTGCGCGAGGCCTTCGGCCACATCGATTGCGGTGTTTATGCGCACGTCGCTGCCGACGGCATCCTCGCTGTCGGCCAGCGGTTCGACATCATCCGCGCAGACGCCTGCCGAAACCCGCTCGGGTTCTGCTGACCGGCCCGTGCCGACACGGCCCGGACCGGGTCTCCGGCAAAACGCCACGACCGCCGGGCAAGGACAAGGGGCCGGACGGCCCCTTGACCACCATGTGCGATCCTCATGCGCCGACCGCAGGCGCCCGCTTCATTCGCCCGGCGCCTCGGCCACGCCCTCATCACGCTTGCGGGGCGGGCGACCACGACGCTTCGGCGCGGGCGCAGCCGGCGGATCATCCAACGAAACGGCTGCCGCAGGCGCGACAGCCTCGACCATCGTCTCGGGAGCGGGCGCTTCAGCACGGGCTGGCTCGACAGGGACGGCACGCGCCGGTGTCATGAGGAACGCGGGCAGCGCGGCGACGACATCGCCAGCGGCCTCGTCCTTGCGCGGCTCCTCCCGACGGCTGTCCTCACGCCGCAGCTCGTCGTGACGGCCGTTTTCCCGCGGGCGATCGAAGCGCCGTTCGCCACGCGGCGGACGGTCGCCGCGGTCGCTTCGATCCCGTTCGTTGCGGTCGCGATCGAAGCGCCGCCCTTCTTGCTGGCGGCCGTCCTGCTGACGCCCTTCGCCGCGCAGGTCGCTGAAGCGGGGGCGCGGGTCGCCGATGTCCCGCACAGGCCGGCCTGCGCCGTCGCGAGCCGGCAGCTCGCCGGCGATCAGCATGTCCTCGTCATCGCTGGCGATGTCAGGCTGCTCGCCCTCGCCGCGTCGCGCCGGCTGGATGGCGGCCTCGGCTTCATCGGCCTCGTCATCGTCGATGTCCTGATCCGGCAGCCCAAAGGGCCGTTGCGGCCGGTAGTTCTCGCCGTATTGCTGGCGCAACTGCTCGTGCGCAGCCAGAACGATGCGCACATAATGCTCGGCGTGCTGATAGTAGTTTTCCGCACCCACCGGATCGCCGCTCGACATCGCGTCGCGCGCCAACTGCATGTATTTCTCGGCGATGGTCTGCGCGTTGCCGCGCACCTTTACGTCCGGCCCATTGGATTCATAGGAGCGCGTCAGCGGGTTGGGACCCTTGTTGCTGTTGCCGCCATTGTTGCGATTGCGGCTGCGCATCCGCCGATTCTGGCCTGGTCTCATGAGTACGGCACCTCTGTGCGAAGGGCAGCCTGATCCCTGGCGTCGACGCGAGGGCAAACCGGACGGGCTGCCTGGCCGGCCGGCTCGGGGAAACGCTGGACAAGCTGCCTGAAAACAGCGGTCTGGCGGTTCGAAGGCATCATCAGCCTTGAGTTGGTGAGGACCGCTCGAACCGGCGACCCTCTCGCCGTGAGCCCGAGCGATCGGACATCCACGGCTCGTCTCGGGTTGGTCTTGCGCGCTTCGCTCGCTCCGGAGGCTGGCCCCCAACTCAACGGCAGCGACTCGACAGGTTCGGAGCGACCATGCGCTCCGTCACGCTGGCTCGCTCTTAGCCGCTTCGGTCCCGCGCAACAAGCAAAATCATGACGGCGCCGCGCCGATGATCGTTTTGTCCAACGCCGCAGGCCCGAATGCGAGCGCCCTCACATGGCCGGCGAGGTCATGGCGTCGGCCCAACGGTGTCATGCCGCAGGCCACGGCCAGAGCGTTGACGGCGTCCGCCTGCCCTGCTCCGACCTCGAGGATCATCGCACCGCGCCGGTCGAGGCGGGTCGATGCCATCGGAATCAGCGCGCGGTAGGCGTCGAGCCCATCGTTGCCGCCATCGAGCGCGAGCCGTGGATCATGCAGCCTGACCTCATCGGACAACGTCTCGATCGCCGCGCGCTCGACATAGGGGGGGTTCGAGATCACCAGATCGAAGGGACCGGCGACGGCTTCGGCCCAGGACGCGCGGATCATCAACGCACGCTCCGCCAGCCCCAGCCTCGCCGCATTGCGTGCGGCCGTGCGCGCCGCATCGAGACTCAGGTCGACGCCAACCCCCGTTGCGTGCGGGCACGCGGACAGAAGGGCAAGCAGAAGGCAGCCGGTGCCGGTTCCCAGATCGAGAAAGCGCAAAGGCTTCGCCAGCGCGTCACGGCCATGCAGCGTCCGAAGCTGCACCAGCGCCTCCTCGATCAGCGCCTCGCTGTCATGCCGTGGCTCCAGCGTGCCGGGCGACAGCGCGAATTCCAGCCCCCAGAAGCTGCGGCGGCCCAGAATGCGACCGACCGGCTCGCCGGACAGGCGCCGCTCCAGGGCCCGTTCCAGCCTCTCCCATGTCGCCTCGTCGAGGATCCGCCCCGGGTCGCGAGCGAGATCGAGAGCGGTGAGCTCGCCAAGGCCGAAGACGAGCGCCCGCGCATCCGCCTCCGGCTCGGGAACGTGCGCGTCTGCAAGACGCCGCATCAGCATTCCCAAAGCGCCGCGCACGGTTCTCGCGACGCCGGGGCTCATCGCTCGGTCGTCCCGGCTTCGGCCAGGAGCTCCGCCTGCCGCGCGCTGGCCAGCGCATCGATCACCTCGTCCAGCGCCAGCCCCTGCATCATTTCGTCGAGCCTGTAGAGGGTTAGCCCGATCCGATGGTCGGTGACACGCCCCTGCGGGAAATTGTAGGGGCGGATCCGCTCCGAGCGATCGCCGGAGCCGATCTGGGAGCGACGGTCCGCCGACCGGCAGGCTTCGGCCCGAAGCCGCGCCGCATCGAACAGCCGCGCCTTCAGCAGCGCCAGCGCGCGCGCCTTGTTCTTGTGCTGCGAGCGCTCGTCCTGGACCACGACGACGGTTCCGGTCGGCAGATGCGTGATACGGACCGCCGACTCCGTCTTGTTGACATGTTGCCCGCCGGCGCCGCCAGCCCGCATCGTGTCGATGCGCAGATCCGCCTCGTCCAGGGTCACGTCGACATCGCTGGGCAGCGGCAGCACGGCCACCGTCGCGGCCGAGGTGTGGATGCGCCCCTGCGACTCGGTGTCGGGCACGCGCTGGACCCGATGGACACCCGATTCGTAACGCAGGCGTCCATAGACCCCCTCGCCATCGACCTCGGCGATCACCTCCTTGTAGCCGCCGACGGTTCCCGGGCTTTCGGACAGGATGTCCACCCGCCAGCCCTTCGCCTGTGCATGGCGCAGATACATCCGCATCAGGTCGCCGGCGAACAGCGCCGCCTCGTCGCCGCCCGTGCCGGCGCGAATCTCCAGGATGGCGCCGCGGCTGTCGGCGGCGTCCTTCGGCAGCAGCGCGATCAGGAGCGCGCGCGACAGCGCCTCGATCCGCTCGGCGAGCATCCGCGCCTCGGCCTCGGCCAGCGAGCGCATCTCGACGTCCAGGCCGGCCTCGGCCGCCATCGCCTCGGCCTCGGCCCGTTCCGAGACGGCGCGCCGATAAGCCCGGATCGCCTCGACCACCGGCCCGGTTTCGGCGATCTCGCGCGCCAGTGCCGCGGTCCGCCCCGGCGATGGCGCACTGGCAAGATCCGCCTCGGCCGCAGCATGGCGCGCCACAATGGCGTCGAGATGGTCGAGAGGCAGGGCGACGGACATGGGCAGGGGCGCGGTCGCGGGGAGGGTGCTGGCGGCGTCGGTGATGCACCACCACAGCGGGACGTCATGCGCCAGAGCGTCAGCCTCGAGGTTCGGCCTCGACGAGGAGGCGCAGGTGCGGT
>CAZDUL010000131.1:0-7782 GCA_964508635.1 uncultured Allobosea sp.
GTTGTGCGGCGTTCGGCCGGATGGACGCATCGATCTGGTCACGGGCCGGATCGGAGCCGGCGTGACCGCGCTGACCATCAGGGCGCGGCTGCAGCTCGCAGCGGAGCAGCACTGGACGCTCAGCGGAAGCGCCGACGGCATTCTCGCCGGGGAGGGCTTCGACCCGCCCCAGACGCTGACCCGCGCCATGTTCGACCTGCGCGGCGTGGGCGTGACCGACATCGAACTGCAATCCGCGAGCCTCGAGGGACCGCGGCTGTCCGCCAGCGGCCGTGCTCATCTGTCGAACCAGGGCGACGGACAGGCGCTCACGGCAGAATTGCGTGCGCGCAACTCGCAGGTGCGCGCCTTGTTCGCCACCTGGCCGGTCGCGGTGTCGCCGATCCTGCGCAGGATCCTTGTTGAACGGCTCGAAGCCGGCACGGTGAATGATCTGTCGATTCGGCTGAACATGTCGCCCGAGGTGCTTCTGGCCTCACGGCGCGGCGAAGCGATCCCCGACGAGAGCGTGAAGGTCAGCGCAGCCGGTCTGGGCATTCGCTTCCTGATCGACCCCGCATTGCCGAAGCTCGACGACGCTGTCGTCGAGGTCGCGGCAGGTGGGCGCACGCTGGATGTTGCGATCAGCGAGGCGCGGGCGGATCTGGGCGGCGGCCGCTCCTTGCAGTTCTCGGAAGGCGTCTTCCGGATCGACGACACCTATGCGCCACGCCCGCCGGGCCGGTCGAGCTTCCGCGTCACGGGCAGCTTCGCGTCCCTTGCGGCCTTCCTCGCGCTGCCTGCCCTGCGAGACAACGCGCCTGCACAACTGGACCCGGCCGATTGGAAGGGGCGCATCGATCTGCGCGGCAGCGTCGTCCTGCCGCTCGCCGACGACCTGAAGGCCAATGAGGTGCAGGTCCAGGCGCAGGGCACGCTGGCCGGATTGCAGGCGGACGGTGTGTTCGGCGACGAGCGCTTTGAAGACGGGAGCCTCACGGCCACCTATGATCGCGGAGCTCTCGCCCTTCGGGGCAGTGGCCGGATCGGCGGAACGCCTGCGCAGATCGACATCCGGCAGGATGCAGGCGGCGTCGGAGAGGCCGTCGTCAAGCTGACCCTCGACCAGGTGGACCGTCAAAGGCGCGGCCTCGCGGTCGCCGGCGTCACGGGCCCGATGCCCGTGAAGATCACCAAGCCGATCGGTCGCCGGCAGGAGCAGCCAGCCCGCGTGGAAGCCGACCTGTCACGCGCCGCGATCGAGGGGCTGTTGCCCGGCTGGAGCAAGCCCGCCGGCCGGCAGGCGCGGCTCGCCTTCGCGTTGATGGAAACATCGAATGGTTTCGACCTGACAGAGATCGTTCTCGATGCCAGCCCTGTTCTCGCGCGTGGCCGGGCCTCTCTCGATGCGGACGGGGCCGTGCGGTCGGCCAGCCTGTCGAACTTTCGCCTGTCGCCGGGCGACGATCTCCGGGTCGACATGAAGACCGAAGCGGGCATCCGGCGTGTCGCCGTGCGAGGCCAGGTCGGCGATGCCAGGCCGTTTCTGCGTCTGCTCAACGGCGCACCGCCCGCCAATCGGCGCCCGGCCGACACGCCGACGGACTTCGATCTGGATCTCGCGCTACCGATCCTCACCGGCTTCAACAGCGAGGCCGTGGGCAATGCCGTGCTCAAGCTGTCGCGCCGGGCGGGCGAAATCCGCCAGATGGAGTTCTCGGGGCGCATCGGCCGATCACCCGTCAGCGTCACCCAGACGCTGCGCGACGGCGAGGGAGGCCGGCTGTGGGTCGCCGCCGCAGATGGAGGCGCGCTTTTGCGCTTTCTCGACCTTTATCGGCGCGCTTATGGCGGCGAGCTTGCGGTGAATGCCGTAATGGACGGCGATCGGACGAGGGGCGAGGCCCTGTTCACGGATTTTCGCGTTCGGGGCGAACCGGTTTTACGCCGCGTGCTCAGCGAGGAATTCGCTCAAGCAACAGGAGAACGGGCCGGGGCAGGGTCCAACCGCTCCGCCGGCGAGGACGTGCCTTTCACCAAGTTGAAAGGCGCGTTCGTGCGCAGCCCGGGGCGCCTCGAAATTCGCGATGGGGTGATCTTCGGAAACCAGGTCGGCGTCACGGGCCAGGGAACGATCGACTACGCTCGGGATCGCGTCGACATGGCGGGCACCTTCGTGCCTGGTTTCGGAGTGAACAACGCCTTCGCCCGTGTTCCGATCCTCGGGACGCTTCTCGGCGGTGGGCAATATGGCGGGTTGTTTGCGGTGAATTTCCGCATTTCCGGCGCAGCCAGCAACCCCACCGTGAGCATCAACCCGTTGTCTGCCGTGGCGCCGGGCATCTTGCGCCGTTTCATCGATCCGCTCGGCGGCGTGCCGGCTGGCGACATGGCCCAGCCGCGCCACGAAGAGCGGTCGGCCGCGCCAGAACGCCCGGAACGCTGAGCCATGGCGCAAGGCCCGTTGCGCGCTCCGCAGCGATGCCGTAACGGCTCCGCATGGCCCAGCACGACTCCATCCTGATCGTCGATTTCGGTTCACAGGTCACCCAGCTGATCGCGCGGCGCGTCCGGGAAACGGGGGTCTATTGCGAGATCCACCCGTTCCAGTCTGCCCTGAGCGCCTTCAACCGGATGAAGCCGAAAGGCGTGATCCTGTCCGGTGGGCCAGCCTCCGTCACCGAAGAGGGCAGCCCGCGTGCGCCGCAGGCGATCTTCGATTCCGGCCTGCCGATCCTCGCCATCTGCTACGGCCAGCAGACCACGGCCGTGCAACTGGGCGGTGTGGTCGAGGGCGGGCACGCCGCCGAATTCGGCCGCGCCGATGTCGAAATCGTAGCGCCGAGCGCGCTGTTCGAGGGGGTATGGCAGGTCGGCGGGCGTTATCCTGTCTGGATGAGCCATGGCGATCGTGTCACGCAATTGCCGCCTGGCTTCACCGTCAAGGCCACCTCGCCGAATGCGCCCTTCGCCATCGCCACGGACGAGGCGCGGCGCATCTACACCACGATGTTCCACCCCGAGGTGGTCCATACGCCCGATGGCGGCAAGCTGCTCGCCAATTTCGTGACCCGGATCGCCGGCGCGCGCGCCGACTGGACCATGGCCGCCTATCGCAGCGAGATGGTCGCGAAGATCCGCGCCCAGGTGGGCGATGGAAAGGTCATCTGCGGGCTGTCTGGTGGTGTCGACTCAGCCGTCGCTGCCGTTCTGATCCATGAGGCGATCGGCGACCAGCTGACCTGCGTCTTCGTTGATCATGGGCTGATGCGCCATGCCGAGGCCGAGCAGGTGGTGAGCCTGTTCCGTGGGCACTACAATATCGCGCTCGTGCATGTGGACGCGTCCGACCTGTTTCTTCGCGAGTTGCAGGCCTGCGGCCCCGACCCGGAGGCGAAGCGCAAGACCATCGGGCGATTGTTCATCGACGTGTTCGAGGCTGAGGCCCGCAGGATTGCCGATGCGAGCGGCCGGCCGGCCCGCTTCCTTGCCCAGGGCACGCTCTATCCGGACGTGATCGAGAGCGTGTCGTTCTCAGGCGGGCCTTCGGTGACGATCAAGAGCCACCACAATGTCGGCGGCTTGCCCGAACGCATGAACATGGAGCTCGTCGAACCGTTGCGCGAGCTGTTCAAGGATGAGGTGCGCGCCCTTGGCCGTGAGCTCGGCCTGCCGGAGGCGTTCGTCGGCCGCCATCCGTTTCCTGGTCCGGGCCTCGCCATTCGCTGCCCCGGCGAGATCACCCGCGAGAAGCTCGACATCCTGCGCAGGGCCGATGCGATCTATCTGGAGGAAATCCGCCGCGCCGGGCTCTACGACGCCATCTGGCAGGCCTTCGCCGTGCTGCTGCCCGTGCGGACGGTTGGCGTGATGGGAGACGGGCGCACCTATGATCACGTGCTCGCGCTGCGCGCGGTGACATCGGTGGACGGCATGACGGCGGATTTCTACCCGTTCGACATGGCGTTCCTCGGCCAGGTCGCGACCCGCATCATCAACGAGGTCAAGGGCATCAACCGCGTCGTCTACGACGTCACGAGCAAGCCGCCCGGAACGATCGAGTGGGAATAGGTTTTCGGGAGGTTGCGCAACACATGCGCAGGGACCGGGAGAGCGCCGACCGGTGAATGTGTGCCAGAGCGCGGCCCATGCCGACGAGGGGCAGCAGAAACCGGGCCGGGATCAGGCCGGCGCCATCGGCTGCTGACCCTGGCAGGCAACGTGGCGGTGGTCGCCATGAAGCCAAACCGGGAAAGACGGCCATCGTGGGGCATCGGCCGGGGTCGCGCCGACCCGATGCCGCGGTGTCGCGCACCGGTCCGCCGCCAATCGATGGATGGCGGACCAGTAAGGGTTGACCGCAGCCGTGGCCTCATGGACAAGCGGCTGGCGTCGGCGGCGGACAAAAGCCTGCTGCGCAATCCGTGCTGCAACCCAGTCGGCGAACCGCGCCGGTGCCAATCGCGATCTTCCTGATGCCAGCCGCGTCCTTGTCCGCTCCGACCACGCCGCGCACGCTGCCGACCCGACGCCGGCAGATCGCGATCAATGGTTCCCTCGGCAGCGGGAAGACCACGGTCGGCCGGATGCTGTCGGAAAGGCTCGGCTGGGACTATCATTCGACCGGATCGGTGCAGCGCAACATCGCGCAGGCGATGGGCCTGAGCACCCTGGAGCTCAACCACATCGCCGAGAAGGATCGCAGCATCGACGAGCGCATCGACAGCATCTTCAAGTCGCTCGCCGCAAAGGATGATGTCATCGTCGATTCGCGCATGGCCTGGCATTTCCTGCCCGAGAGCTTCCGCGTGCGACTGATCGTCTCGCCGGAGGAGGCGGCGGACCGGGTGCTGCGCGATACCGCGCGCGATGCCGAAAAATATTCGTCGAGCCTTGTCGCCATCCGCGACATCGAAGCAAGGACGCTCAGCGAGAAGCGACGCTTCCAGAACACCTATGGCGTCGACGTCACCGACCTCGCCAACTACGACCTCGTCATCGACACCGAGTTTCTGCCGCCGGAAACGGTCGTATCTCTGGTGGCAGCGTCGTTCGTCTACTGGTTGAACCGGTTGCCCTATCCCCGCGTGCTAATTTCCCCATTGACGGCGCTGCCGTCACGGGCGGTCGACAAGATAGACCTCGCCGATGTCGCGGAGCGTGCGGGCGAATTCGGCGCTGTCACGATCGAGGGCGCGCCGCGGGTGCTGCATCATCGCGGTCGCCACATCATCCTCGACCGGCACGAAACAATCCTGTCCGCCGTCATGGCGCGGGTTCCAGTCGTTGCCGTCACGTTCGCACAGCCGGACGCTGCTGATGCGGAGCGCATCATCGCTGGCCTCAAAGTCTCAGACCTGAAGGCATGGGAGAAGGTCAGCCAGCGCCGATTCGCCTGCTATCCCGACTGGATCACGGGCTGACCGGCTCTGGCAGGTCAGGGCGTATCTCGGGCAGCGACAGAGCCGATGCGGATGCGTCGCATGCGGCTTGAGGATCTCACCCGCATGGCCGTCGCTTCAGGGCGGGCCCTCCGCCTCGCGCCGGAAGACGAACGGCGAAGAGGCTTGCGGTTGTCCCTGCGTTATGGTCATTGACATGTGCAAGAGGCGCGAGGCCCGCTGGCTTGATCGCAGGCGGCGTGATGCCGCTGCAACGCCTTCATTACTACGGACATCGGAACAGGGGCGGAAGACGATGAAGAGCAACACGATGAAGGCCACCACACTTGTGCTGGCGGGGGCTCTGGTCCTGGGGGGCTGCACCGCCAGCGAACAGCGCGTGGCCTCCGGCGGACTTCTCGGGGCGGGCGCAGGTGCGCTGATCGGCGGGGCGGTCGGTGGATCCCGTGGCGCCCTGGTCGGCGCCCTGATCGGTGGGGCGACCGGGCTGATCATCGCCGATGCGATCGAGCAGGCCCGGGCGCGCGAGGCGGCGATTGCGGCCGTGCGCAGCGGCCAGAGCAATGTCCGCTCGTTCCGCAACGCCTCCGGCCAGGCTGTCACGGTTCGCACGCGCGTGGTGCGCACCTATGTGGACAACGGCCAGCGCGTGCGCGTGGTCGAGCGCTCCGTGATCCGCAACGGTCAGGCCGCCGGCACGGAGACCCTCGAGGGCCGCGAGGTGAAGCTCGCAAACGGCCAGACGCAGTGGACGGGCATCGAGTGAACCACAGCGCGCAGTGCGGCCGCCGGCGCGATGCGATGCATCCTGCGGTTCGCCGGCTGATGGAGACGCGACAGGGGGCTCCCGGGAAACGGCTCTGACGACCGCAAGCCGCCTCATGAGCACGGAGGTGCGCCGGATTGGCCGGTCACCTCTTTTCGATTCTCAACGGTTCATGCGTCGCGACGGCTTCAACTCCGGTAGAAGATGGGGGCAGGGGGGGGCGGCGCACGCCGTGCGTGCCGTAGCGTTCCTCATGGCGTTTGTCCCGCTCCTCGGCGCGCTGCCGTCCGCTGCCTCGGCGCAAGGCGCGGTAGTGACATGGCCAGGATTCGATCGCACGGATCCTGTGGGCTCCGCGGCGAGGCGACTGGTGGAGCTGGTGCGCGAGCGCTGTCCGCAGGCGCCGCAGCCGATGATCATGGGCATGGATGCGTTTGCGGGCGGCGGCACCGGGCTCACCGCCGACCAGCAATTCCATGTGGCGACGCTGATCCATGCCGCCCTCTCCCGTCAGGCCGGCGTGACGCTCTCACCGTTCAAGGATGTCGCGGGCATCCTGTCGGCGCAACAGGTCGGTCTGACCGATGCGCCCGACCAGGCGGAAATCCGCCGGCTGCTGGAGCGGTTGCAGATCCGGGTGATTCCGAGCGGATCGTCCGTGGGGCAGGTGTTCCGTCTTGGCTTGCGCGCGGTCGGCATGAACCGGATCGACTGCGACGTCTCGACCGATCTCGTCGAATTGCCCCCCGCCATGACAGGCGAACGCTTCCTGTCGCTGGAGGAGCTTTTTGTCCGGACCATCACCGATTTGCGCGAACGCGCCCGGGGCCAGAACGAGCTGGCCGTGCGCGCGCTGCAGAACGGCGAGCCGATCCCGCCCTATCTGGCCCATCATTTCGAGCGTGAGCTCAGCATTGCGATCAGCAAGACAGCCGACAAGGGCGTGGTCAATATCGGCAACCCGACTGTGGTAGAGCTCGCGCCGCCAAATCGGCCAGCCTCGGACAGCCGTCGCCGGTGGGACGCCCGCATCGACGTGGACGAGCGCCGCAACGGCTTTCGCATCACCATCGACCTGTCGCGGCCGGGAGAAACGCCGATCGCGCATCGCGGGCTCGTTCGGGCAGAGGACCTTCCGGCTCTGCGCCGTGCTGATCTTGGCGGAGCCCGCGGCCGAAGCGCCACCATGCTGAACCTGCGGATGGCGACCGTCCGCGTCGCGGACGCGGTGAACGATCGTATGCCGAGCCAGCGCTATGGGTTCCGCCTCGATCGGGCTTCGATCGTCGAAATCGACGTGCCGCAGGTGAACCGGCGAATGGCGCCGATCAACCCGCTCGTCGTCGACGAAAGCGGACGGCCGCAGGCGCACATCAATCCTCCCGGCGACCGCGTCAACCTGCGGCGCTACAGGCTGGAGGCTGGAAGCTACGAGATCGCCATCTCGGCGCCAAGCCGCGGCGGACACGAGTTCCTGCTGACCGCCAGATCCGCACCGGTCTCCGAGATGCTGTCGCCCGAGCCGCCCCGGCGCCTCACCGGCCAGTTCGGCGCCTCGTATGTCGGCCAGATCACGCCCCACCAGCACCCGTCCTGCTACCCTTTCACTCCGGCCCCACCGCTAAACCCGGAAGG
>CAZDUL010000132.1:0-7918 GCA_964508635.1 uncultured Allobosea sp.
CGAGCGGATCGAGCCCGGAAGCGTGGCAGACCATCGCGCGATCCTGTCCGACGGCTCGGCGCTGGAGGCCGATCAGGTATTGGTGGCGACGGGTCGCGTGCCCAACACAGCGGGCCTCGGGCTGGAGACGGTGGGCGCGCAGCTCGGGCCCGACGGAGCCGTGATCGTCGATGCGGCGTCGCGTACCACGGCGGAGGGCGTCTACGCGGTGGGGGATGTGACCAACCGCGTCAATCTCACGCCAGTCGCCATCCGCGAGGGCCATGCATTTGCGGACACGGTGTTCGGCGGCAAGCCGTGGACGGTCGATCATGCGATCATCCCGACCGCCGTGTTCACCACGCCAGAGATCGGGACGGTGGGCCTGAGCGAGCAGGCTGCGCGCGCGGCCGGCCATGCGATCACGGTTTTCGAGACGCAGTTCCGGCCGATGCGGGCCACGCTGACCGGCCGGGCCGACCGCACCTACATGAAGCTCGTGGTGGACAGCGACAGCGACCGGGTTCTCGGGGCCCACATGCTGGGGCCAGACGCCGGCGAGATCATCCAGGGCGTTGGCATCGCGGTGACGATGGGCGCCACCAAGGCCGATTTCGACCGCACCATCGCTCTGCACCCGAGCGCGGCAGAGGAATTCGTGACCTTGCGGACGCCCAGGGCGGGTTGAAACGCGCCCTGAAGTGATCGGTCAGCTCTCATCGAGCTTTTCAGCTGGATGATCTGAGCGCAAAGGCCTGAGTCTCGAAGGTCAACATGTCACCAAGAAATCCGGTCGCGATTGCGCCGAAGACCAGCGGTTCATGCCGATAGCGGGCCTTCACGACCACGCCGTGCTGGCCGTCCCTGAAGCGGTCCAGGACGATCGCTTCGACATCGGAAAGGGCAAGGCCGGACAATCGTACGGCCGTGATAGCGGACCCGTTTCGCCGGAACTCGCCGCTGGACATGACGAATCGCTCCGCCTGCATCAGAGGCGCAAGATGAGTTGCAGCCTGGGAGATCTGGGCTGCCTCGGAGCTGCATGCAGCGCCGGTTTGGTCGGGGCAGTCGGCAAGAACCAGGGCGGCTTGCGTTGCCAGCATTTCCACAGCGCGCCTGATCTGCACCGCGCGCCCGACTTCAAACGCGCCGGCCAGCAACAGCAGGATGATTGGCAAAAGGAAGCTGAACTCGACCGCAGCGACGCCACGCTGATCGCGCAGGAGGCGCCCGATCTTCTTTGTGCCCGTCTGTCTCATGGCGTTCTCACGAGAACGGCCGCAATAAGCTTCGGCGCACCGGGAAAGTTGAGCGCCGCCTCGGGGCCGTCCATCTGCAGCCGCAAGGCGAACACGGTATTGGCCGGGCCCGTTTGGACTTGGCTCGCCTTCAACTCGACGGGGCCGGCTGCCACGATCGCCAAAGGTGCCAGCTGCACCCGCAGAGAGCCAGGGCACGGCCCCCCCGGCGCCACAAGCGAACAAGCCCTTTTATGAAGGGTTTCCCCGCTAGGAGGCGGGTCAAACCGCGACGATGACAGCTCTTCCACAAGTTTCTGGGCAGCGCCCTCCAGCGCGGCCTGATACGTCATCTGAAGCCCGACCTGCGTGATGAGCAGGATCGCGGCGAACATCGGCGCCGCCAGCATGGCGAACTCGATGCTCGTGGCACCGCGCTGATCGGCGGAAAGTCGGCTCATCAAATCGCGGATGGTCATCGGATCGCCACCACATTCGAGCTGGCGCTGCTGCTGTCGCAGGTCACGGCGCAGATCATCACGTTGCTCAGGAGCGCACCGACGCTGTCGCTTTCGCCCTCGCCTCGAAATGTCAGGCGGTAGAAGTCGGGGCGCGTGAGCCGTAGTCTGACGCTTCGGCGCACCGGTTCCGTTGGTGCGCCGCCGTAGATGCAATAGTCCACGATCTGGGACGGCAGCGAACGATTTGGTCCATTCTCTGGATCGAAGAAGACTGCCATCGCGTTGGTGTTGTAGTTGCGTGTGACGCGTTGCCAGTCACCGGACTCCGCAATGTCACGTCCCGACGGGAACCCCCGAATGTTGGGGGCGTCACGGCTCGGCCCGCAGGTCGCGACGTCCGCAATGCCAGGGAACTTGATGCGGGCGGTATAGGTGTAGCGCAGCTCGTAATCGCCCGCTGGCAAAAGCATCCGGCGTCCAAGGGTGACGTTCTGGGCGTTATCCATATCGACCATATGAAATTTGCCGAGGCTCGGACGGGTCGGATAATAATCTGTCGTCCAGACCTCGTGACGCTCGGGATAGGCAGGCCACCGTGACGAAAGATCGATGCTACAGCATCCGACCTGTGCCCAAGTGAAGTTGTCCTGATAAAGGACCGTTCCGGGCCGTTCATGGGGAGCGAGCCGCCGCTCCCCTTCGCATCTGTTCGGGCACAGACGGATATCGTCGATCTGCGCGCCCTCCGGCGCGCCATTGCGGCTCTGGCCGGCAAAGGTGAGCCAGTAATCGCCGGTGCTTTGGATGTTGATCGTGATGCTGCGCTCGACCCAGCTGGCTGCGTAAATGCACGTCTCCAGCAGATCGGACGGGCGCCAGGATGGGTCCGTGGGGTACAGCCCCATCCAGTTCATGGACCAGCCGGGGCTGTCGGCGCTGAGATAAACGGCCATCCGGCTCGGCTGTGTCGGATCGGCAGTGGCCCACGCCACATCGACCGCGTTGTTCGCGCAGATCGGCGCCGGATCGTACTCCGTGTGATAGGCTTGAGTGCGCAGATAGGGTGCGCCGGCATACCAATAGCGCAGCTCATAGGTTCCCGCGCGCAGCCTGACCTTTCGCGTCATTGCGATGCTGCGTTCCGCCACCAGTTCGCCGACATTGCGGCCTTCCGGTGCGCCTTGTTTGTACCCGGCCGATAGTTCGACACCCTCACCGCTGGTGGTCCAGCCGTTGTAGTTCTTGACATACATCCAGAAGGTGTTCGAGCGAGCTTCGCCGCTCTCGAAGGTTTCGCGCAGGAGCGGTTCGCCGGGGCTTGATTGCGCCGTATCGCTGCCGCTGCCGGCGCTCGGCAGCCGACAGTGTATCTGAGTTGAGAAAGGCATCGACGAAACCCCGATCATGCTCATGAAGGTCGTTGGCACCTGACCTTGCGCATTCAGGACAACCTTCCCTGCGTCATCCGGGTCGGGATTGATCTGGAAGGTCACCGTGGGCGGGTTTGTCCGCTGCAACTGATGATTGACCTCAAAGAAGCGCCGCGCCTCGCGCTCCTTCTGCTGCTCGGTCAGGGTCCCCGGCGACTTGGTGACGAACTGGCAGGTCAGGGCCAGCGCATTGCCCGCAATCTGTCGCTCGCGCTGCAGCATGCTGAGATCGAGGCCACTGCCGACAATCCCGGCTAGGGTGAGCGCAGAAAGACCGAAGAAGATTGCAACACCGCCGGTCTGATCAGGTAAAAAGCGTTGCAAATCCACGGACACCTCCGGGTGCAATCAATGAGGTTATTTTTGCTTAATATGCACGTAAAAGTTGATAAATTGTTGAGCCCTTTCTCTCGATTCCTACAGACGAACGGAGTTCACAGAGCGGATTGCGGTGTGCCTTGTTCTCCCCACCCCCGGAGCGATTGGCATGGGCGGCTTCCGCTGCCTGGACATGCATGGTCGCAGGGCTCGCCTCGGGCCGGCGGCCGCTGGACAACCAGATCGCCCGAGGCTTTCGCGTCCGTCGCTTTGCCGCTATGAGACCGGGCCGGACGGGGCGCCACGGTGAAGCGTGGCCGCCCCTGAACCTGCTTGACGAGAAGGAGCGCATGACATGACCGAGCGCTGGACGCCCGACAGCTGGAGAGCCAAGCCTGTTGAGCAGGCCCCGTCCTATCCGGATGCAGAAGCGCTCGCCTCGGTCGAGAAGACGCTCGCGGGCTTTCCGCCGCTGGTCTTCGCAGGCGAGGCGCGCCAGCTCAAGCGGGCTTTGGGCAAGGTCGCGGCCGGCGAGGCGTTCCTGCTCCAGGGCGGCGATTGCGCCGAGAGCTTCGAGGAGCATTCGGCCGACAACATCCGCGATTTCTTCCGCCTGTTCCTGCAGATGGCGGTGGTGCTGACCTTCGCCGGCGGCTCGCCGGTGGTGAAGGTCGGGCGTGTGGCGGGCCAGTTCGCCAAGCCCCGCTCTGCCCCCACGGAAACCATCGACGGCGTCGAGCTCCCGAGCTACCGCGGCGACATCATCAACGACATCGCCTTCACGCCCGAGGCGCGCACGCCCGATCCGCGTCGGCAGCTGATGGCCTATCGCCAGTCCGCCGCGACGCTGAACCTGATCCGCGCCTTCGCCACCGGCGGCTACGCCAATCTCGACAACGCGCATCGCTGGATGCTCGGCTTCGTGACCGGTTCGCCCCAGAGCGGGCGTTACCGCGAGCTGGCGGAGCGCATCACCGAAACGCTCGACTTCATGCGCGCCATCGGCATCGACCCGGAGCGCCACCCGGAAACCCGCTCGACGGATTTCTACACGAGCCACGAGGCGCTGCTGCTCGGCTACGAGCAGGCGCTGACACGCATCGATTCCACCACCGGCGACTGGTACGACCCCTCCGGGCACATGATCTGGATCGGCGATCGCACCCGCCAGCCTGATCACGCGCATGTCGAATTCTGCCGTGGCATCCGCAACCCGATCGGCCTGAAGTGCGGCCCGTCGCTGAAGCCTGACGAGCTGATCCGGCTGATCGACATGCTGAACCCGGCCAACGAGCCGGGGCGCCTGACGCTGATCGGTCGCTTCGGGGCCGACAAGGTGTTCGATCACATGCCCGCGCTGGTGCGCGCCGTGAAGCGCGAGGGCCGCGAGGTGGTGTGGTCTTGCGACCCGATGCACGGCAACACGATCAAGTCGGCTTCCGGCTACAAGACCCGGCCCTTCGACCTGATCCTGTCCGAGGTGAAGGCGTTCTTCGCCGTGCATCGGGCGGAAGGCACCTATGCCGGCGGTATCCACCTCGAGATGACCGGCAAGAACGTCACCGAGTGCACGGGCGGCGCGCGCCTGATCAGCGATGGCGACCTGTCCAGCCGCTATCACACCGCCTGCGACCCGCGTCTGAACGCCGAGCAGGCGCTGGAGATGGCCTTCCTCGTGGCCGAACTGGTCAAGAAGGACCGCCAGTCCCGCGGCCGCCCGGCCGTCGAGGCGGCGGAGTAGGGTAGCCGGGCGCGTGGGCGGCGGGCCTGATCCGCCGATCCCCGAACGTTGCTCGATGCCGGGAAGGGCGTTTGCGCGATTGTCGGGCGCCTGTCGCCCCCGAGATGGCCGGGTGAAGCCCGGCCGTCACGCATGTCGGCACGACGTCCGGCTTGAGGCCCGGACCTCACCTGCCGAATGTGACGCGCAAGCCGCTCAGAACGCCACGCCGGCGCCGACGCGCGCCTGGTTGAGGTCGACCCGTCCCGTACGCGAGCCTTCCAGCGCGGTGTAGAGATATTCGCCGCGCAGCAGCAGGCCGCCGAACCGCGCTTCGAGACCGGCGCCGATGGTGTAGCCGCTCAGGATGGCGTTGCGCTGGGCGTTGACGCTGACGCGGGTGCTGCCGGGCGGGGCACCGATCAGGTCGAGCGTCGCCGCATCGCGGATATTGGCGTTGGCCCAGGCAAAGCCGCCAGTGACATAGGGCATGAAGCTGCCGAAGATCAGCCCCGCGCGCGCCCGCACGGTGGCGAGCTGATCGATGCGCGTCTGCGACTGGGCTTCGGCGAAGCGCGCCTCCCCGAACAGCGGCGGCGTCGCCGGCGGCACGATGGAAACAAGATTGGCGCGGCTGTTCAGCCAGCTGAAATCGGCCTCGAGGCCAAGCAACGCATCCTCCGATGCGATATTGTAGCCGACGAAAGCTCCGAAGCCGGTCGACCGCGTGCTGCGGTTGCCCACGGCAAGCTGTCCGGCGGGCGTGACCGGCGCGTAAGGAGCCGTGATCGGGTTGCCGGCGAGCGTCGTGTTCACCAGCGGCAGGAGCGTGTTTCGTCCGCGGGTCTGCGCCTGCGTGGCGATGCCGAAGGCGCCGACATAGAGACCGTTCCAGTCGACCGCCGGAGCGCTCTCGATCACCGGCGGCGGCGGCAGGCTCGGCGCGTGCGTGCCGCGCAGCACCGGATAGTCTGCCGCGAGGGCAGGGCCGGCCAGCAGGGCGGCGGCAGCAACGAAACCCACCGGGACAGATCGACGAGCGCGCATCGGCGAAAACTCCGCTTGACGGCCGCCCATCACGTCATCCGGCGGCAGCCGATGCATCTTTATCGATCGGTAACCCTAATTTGGCGTAAACGAGGCGTTGACGAACGGTTAAGCCGGCCCGTTGCCGCATGCTCCGGGGAAGGATATCACCGGCCCATGAAGCAGGATTTCCGCATTGCGCTGGCGCAGCTGAACCCGACCGTGGGCGACCCTCGAGGCAATGCCGAAAAGGCCCGGGCCGCCCGCGCCGAGGCCGCCGCGGCGGGCGCCGATCTCGTCGTCTTCCCGGAGCTGTTCCTTTCGGCTTACCCGCCCGAGGATCTGGTTCTGAAGCCCGCCTTCCAGGACGCCTGCCGCCGCGCCTGCGACGCGCTGGCCGCCGACACGGCCGATGGCGGACCGGCCGTGCTCATCGGCCTGCCATGGAACGAGGACGGAAAGCTCTACAATGCGGTCGCGCTTCTCGACGAGGGGCGCGTTCAGACCGTGCGCTTCAAGGTCGATCTGCCGAACTATGGCGTCTTTGACGAGAAGCGGGTCTTCGTGCCCGGGCCCTTGCCGGGGCCGATCACGGTCAGGGGGCTGCGCATCGGCGTGCCCATCTGCGAGGACATCTGGAGCGAGGAGGTCGTCGAGTGCCTGTCGGAGACTGGCGCAGAGCTGCTGATCTCGCCGAACGGCTCCCCCTATCGGCGCGGCGTGCGCGATGAGCGCATGGGCGTCGCGGTGCCGCGGGTGGTCGAGAGCGGCCTGCCGCTGGTCTATCTCAACCAGGTCGGCGGCCAGGACGAGCTGGTGTTCGACGGCGCATCGTTCGTCCTGAACGGCGATTCGCGCCTTGCGGCGCAGCTGCCGGCCTTCCGGGAAGCGGTCACGCTCACCAGGTGGCATCTGGCTGGCGCGCGCTGGTCCTGCGTCGATGCGCCGATGGCGCTGGTCGAGGAGGGCGACGAGGCGGACTACGCCGCCTGCGTGCTGGGCCTGCGCGACTATGTGGAGAAGTGCCGCTTTCCGGGCGTCGTGCTCGGTCTTTCCGGCGGCATCGACTCGGCGCTCTGCGCGGCGATGGCGGTTGATGCGCTGGGGCCGCAGCGCGTTCATTGCGTGATGCTGCCCTACCGGTTCACGTCGCAGGCCAGCCTCGACGACGCTGCCGCCTGCGCCCGTGCGCTTGGGGTGCGTTATGAGGTGGTGCCGATCGCTGCGGCGGTGGAGGGACTGGAGGCGGCGCTCAAGCCGCTGTTCGGCGATCGGCCCCGCGACATCACGGAAGAAAACCTGCAGAGCCGGGCGCGCGGCACGATCCTGATGTCGATCTCGAACAAGTTCGGGCCGATGGTGGTCACGACCGGCAACAAGTCCGAGATGAGCGTCGGCTACGCCACGCTCTACGGCGACATGAACGGCGGCTTCAACCCGATCAAGGACCTCTACAAGATGGAGGTCTATCGTCTGTCCGCCCTTCGCAACCGCTGGAAGCCGGCCGGCGCGCTGGGGCCCGATGGCGAAGTCATACCGACCGGCATCATCGTCAAGGCGCCCACGGCCGAGCTGCGCGAGAACCAGACCGATCAGGATTCGCTGCCGCCCTATCCGGTTTTGGACGACATCCTGCGCTGCCTTGTCGAGGACGAGATGCGGATCTGCGAGATCATCGCGCGCGGCCACGACGAGGCCATCGTGCGCAAGGTGGAGCATCTGCTCTATCTCGCCGAATACAAGCGC
>CAZDUL010000133.1:0-6918 GCA_964508635.1 uncultured Allobosea sp.
TGGCACCGATCGCCTGCAAGGCCGCCCGGATGGCTTCGAGGAGGCTCATGCCGTCGCCTCCGCCTGCAGTGCGGTGCGGGCATCAAGCGGCTGCCAGATCGTGTCGGACACCACGCGGCCATCGCGGAAGCGCACCACGCGCCTTGCGTGGCGGGCCACCTCCTCGTCGTGCGTGACGATGATGACCGTCATGCCTTCGCGGTTCAGAGCCTGGAACAGCGCGAGGATATCGCGGGCGGTGCGGCTGTCGAGGGCGCCGGTCGGCTCGTCGGCGAGAAGGAGCTTCGGGTCGTTGACCAGCGCGCGGGCGATGGCGACGCGCTGCTGCTGGCCGCCGGACAACTGCATCGGCCGATGATGCGCCCGGTCGGCGAGCCCCACGCGCGCCAGCGCGGCCAGCGCCCTCTCGCGGCGCGCGCGACGTCCGAGCCCGGCATAGAGCATCGGCAGCTCCGCATTTGCGGCGGCGTCGATGCGGGGCAGCAGGTTGAACTGCTGGAAGACGAAGCCGATCTTGCGGTTGCGCACAGCGGCGCGGCCATCGGCGTCGAGCCGGTCCACCGCCTCGCCGTCCAGCCGATAGAGGCCGCCGGTCGGCCGGTCGAGGCAGCCGATCAGGTTCATGAAGGTCGACTTGCCCGAGCCCGAGGGTCCCATGATCGCGACCATGTCGCCGGCCTCGATCGACAGGCTGACCCGGTCGAGCGCGGTGACGCGGCCGGCATCGAGATCATAGACCCGCGACAAGTCCTCGACCTCGATCAGCGGCGTCTGCGGTCGCGTCGCCATGGTTGCCGGGCTCAGAACAGCCGGGGACCGCGGCCATGCGACGCCTGCGGCGCCGGCTGCGCCGGACGCGGCGGGCCACCCCCGATGATCACGGCCGTGCCGGCCTCGATGTCGCCCGAGACGATCTCGGTCATGGCGCCATCGCTGACGCCGAGGCGAACATCGACGCCGCGCGGCTGGCCATCCTCGCCGAGAACATAGATGCGGCCCGGCGTGGTCTCGCGTTGACGGCGGAGGCCGTCGGCAGGCGCCGCCTGGGCCTGCATCGCCCTCAGGAAGGCCTCGCGCCGGGCAGGCTCGAGGATCTCGCCGATCCGGCGGATGGCCTCGCGGCGCGCGGCTTGCGCGTTGCGGCGGTTCTCCTCGGGGCTTGCGCCCTGCCGGTCCTGCTGCAGGCGTGCGCGGGTCTCGGCCCGGATGCGGTCGACGGCGGCGAGCACGTCCGGCGTCGGTTTCACGGTCTCGACCAGCCGCTCGCGCAGCGCCTGCATGGCCCTCGCCTGCGCCTGCCCCGGTCCGCCTTGCGCCGGTCCGGCGAACGGCCCCGCCTCGTCGACGACCTCCGGCGCGGCGACGACAGCTGTTTGCGTGACCGGGCGAAAGCGCAGCGCCGCATTGGGCGCACGCAACACGTTGGCGCGCTGATCGGTGATGATCTGGAGGTTGGCGGTCATGCCGGGCTTGAGCGCAAGGTCGGCGTTCTGAACGCGGATGACGGCCGTGTACGTCACCACGTTCTGCACCGTCTGGGCGCCGAGCCGCACCAGCTGAACGGCCCCCTCGAAGTTGCGGTTGGGATAGGCGTTGACGCTGAAGACGACGCGCTGGCCATCGCGGATGCGCCCGACATCGGCCTCGTCGATGTTCGCATAGATGTCGATCTCGGTGAGGTCGCGCGCGATCGTGAACAGCGTCGGCGCGGACAGCGAGGCCGCCACCGTCTGGCCAAGCTCGATCTGCCGGTTGACGACGACACCGTCGACCGGTGAGCGGATCTCGGTGTTGGCGAGATCGATCTCGATCTCGCCCAGACGCGCCTGACGCTGGCGCAACACGGCCTCCGAAGCCTTGGCCTGCGCGTCGGCGAGCGTGATGTCCGCCTCGATGGCGGCGATCTCGGCGCGCGCGGACGCGGTCTGCGCCGCCACCGAGGCCAGTTGGGCGCGCTGAACCTCGACCTGCGTGCGGGCCGCATCGAGGCCGGCCCGCGCACCGCTGCCGGAGCCGAAAAGCGACTGCTGGCGTTCCAGCACGCGCTCCGCATCGGCCAGCATCGCCGTGACGCGAGACGTCTGTGCAGCAAGATCGGCCAGCGTGGCGTCGGCGCGCAGGCGCGCCGCACGCGCCCGCTCGATCTGCGCGCGCCTGACCTCCAGATCGGCCCTGGCAGCGGCCACTTCGGCGATGGCCCCTTCCCGGCGCGCGCGGATCTGATCCGCGAACAATCGTGCCACGACCTGGCCAGCCTTCACCGGCGAGTTGAAATCGACAAGGATCTCGACGATCTGGCCCGACAGCTGGGAGCCGACGAGCACCGTCGAGACGGGCGTCAGCGTGCCCGTGGCGCGCACCGATGCGGTGAGCGGGCCGCGATCCAGCGTGGCCACCCGATAAGGCGGATCTCCGCGACCCGCGCCGTTGCGGGACAGGGCGTAACCGCCTGCGGCCGCGCTGCCCAGCACGAGCAGGAGCAAAGGCCAGAACCAGCGTTTCACAGAAATCCCCGCATGCGTCATGTCGCGACGCTGTCATCCCGGCGCGCATCGCCCCCGCGCAGCTTCGGGTATAGCATCGAAACCGCACAGGTCACCATCGAAGACAGTCTCGAGGGCCGCGTCTCAAGCCACCGCGTTGCCAGACCGGCGAGCCGCAGCGATCACGTCGCGCAGCGTGGTGATGGTCGAGGCATCGGCCACACCGTCGACGCGCGCCGGGCGCCAGTGCCTCTGGAAGGCCGCGACGACGGCCTCGGTGCGCTCGCAGTATCGGCCATCGACCGGCACGCCATAGCCGAGCAGCGCGAGCATCGCCTGCAGCGCCTCGACCGGCGCGCCAGCATCGCCCCGCGCGAAAAAACGTCCACCTGCGACGGGCGCCGGCTCGACCCAGACGCCGACGCCAGCCTCCGCCAGCCGTCGCCACGGGAAGGTCTCTCCCGGATCCATCTTGCGTGCTGGGGCGACATCGGAGTGAGCGAGCACCCGCGCCGCGGGGATCGACCAGCGCGAGACGATGTCCTTCGTCAGCGCCAGCACCGCGGCGATCTGTGCTTCGGGATAGTCCGGCATGCCCCCGGGGTGTCCGGGATTGGCGATCTCGATGCCGATCGAGGCCGAGTTGATGTCATCCTCGCCGCGCCAGTGCGAGACGCCTGCGTGCCAGGCCCGGCGCGCCTCCGGCACGAGCTGAAGCACATGGCCGTTCTCGAAGACGAAGTAGTGGCACGACACGTTCGAGACGGGATTGCACAGCCATTGCAGCGCTTCTCCGGCCACCGGCATGCCGGTGTAATGCAGGACCAGCATGTCGGGCGCACGGCCTTCCGCACCGTCGCGGGATTTGCGCGGCCCGTGATTGGGCGAAGGGAAAACCCTTGCAGCGACCGGACTGTCCGGCATGTCGGTCGCGACGGGTTCCATCGTGGACATGACGAGCCTCAACCGGCCTTGCGCGCCTGCATCGGGCTCTCTCGCACAAGCTTCTTTGCGGCCTCGTAGGCGGCATTGATGGCGGCGATACGCCGGTTGGCGACGGCGATGGCCTCCGGTGGCAAGCCCCTGGCGATCGCGCGGTCGGGGTGATGGCGCTGGACGAGCGCGATCCAGGCCGCCTTCAGCGCGGCCGCGTCGGCATCACGCGAGACGCCCAGCACGCGCCAGGGATCGCCCGCGCCGGCGACATGGCGCGCCTCGATCTGCTCGTAGCGCTCGGCGAAACCGAAGATGGCGGCCACCGCTGAAAGATAACGCCGCTCCGCCTCGTGCAGCACACCATCGGCTGCGGCGATGTCGAACAGGGCGTCGAGGATGTCCTCGAGCAGTTGCGGCTGATCCGACAACAGATCGGCGAGTTGCCCGGCATAGGCCTCGTAACCGGCGGTGGTCTGGCGAGCGAGGTCGAACAACCGCTGGATCCGCGCCAGATCCTCGCCCTCGGCCTGGATCAGCTGGCGAAATGTGGCAACCTCGTCGCCCGTGACCACGCCATCGGATCGCGCCATCTTGGCCGACAGCGCGATCAGTCCTGTTGTGAAAATGAGTTGCGGGTCGGGGCGGCCGAAGGGCGCCCCTTCCGCATCCACGAGGACATGGCCCGCTGCCGCGCCGATCAGCGCGCCGAGCGGACCGCCGATCACGAAACCGAGGCCCGCACCGCCCAGTTTGCCCCACAGAGAGCTCAACATGGCAGGCAGCCCGGCATGGTGCGGTCGCGGTCCCGGTTCGCCGCAGGCGGCATCGCGACGCCGCGACGCCGCGATGCGCTCGCCTCAGTAAGGATAGCAGTAGCCGTCGGTGGCGAGATAGGTGCCGCGCGGGCAGCGCGCGTAGCCGCCGCGGTAGGTCGGCGTCGTCGCCGCGCCGATGATGGCGCCGCCCGCCGCGCCGATCGCTGCGCCGGCAAGGGCTCCACTGGTGCGGCCGGTGGCGAGGCCGCCGATCGCCGCGCCGGTGAGTCCGCCGATCGCCGCGCCGCCGACGGCGCGCTCTCCGGGCGTATTGCAGGCCGCCAGCGAGAGGCCGACCACGGCCAGGGCAAGGATCTTCTTCATCAGGCGTCTCCTTCTGGGATGCGGAGGCAGCTCATGCGACGCTGCATCCGGAAACATGGGACCATGGCTGTCGACGGCAATCCGTAACCACGAACCGGCGCCCCGGCAACCTGCTTCCCCTTTGCTGACCTTAGCAGCAATTCCGAGACTGCGAACAGCCCGGGCCGGAACGCGGCATTGGCCGCGACCGGCGAGACAAAAGATCAAGGCTGCGCTATCGGGCCGGGCTCGATGCGCGCCGTCATGTCGCCTCGACGCGACGTGCCTGCGGTTTCGTGAAGACGGCGATGGCCGCTTCGTGACCGACGGCCTGTCAGCCCCTGACGGTTTGTATTGACATGACCACCCGCTGACCGCACACCCCTCTCGCCAGTCGGCCGGGCGGCCGCGACGCATGGGCGCTTGGATGCCCAGGGTGTCGAGGAAAGTCCGGGCTCCACGGAAAGACGATGCCGGATAACCTCCGGCGGGGGCGACCCCAGGGACAGCGCCACAGAGAACGAACCGCCGTCAAGCCGAGGCCCTCGGGCCGACAGCGATACGGCAAGGGTGAAAAGGTGCGGTAAGAGCGCACCGCGGGACCGGCAACGGGAACGGCATGGCAAGCCCCATCGGGAGCAAGACCGAATAGGGACAGCGCGCGCCCGCCTTCTTCGGAAGCGGGGCAGGTGATTTCCGGCTGAGCTGTCCGGGTTGGTTGCTTGAGGCGTCCGGCAACGGGCGCCCCAGAGGAATGGCCGCCACGTCGGGGCGCAAGCTCCGGCCCTACAGAACCCGGCTTACAGGCCGACTGGCTCTTGTCCCTGCTGACTTTGCAGCCACCGCGGCTGCGGCTGCGTCCACGCTTCCTTAACCCTACCGGATTCTAATCGACAGGCTGCAGCACGGGCCTGCCGTGCGGCAGGTCGCAGCCTCGCTTCGATCCGCCCCGCTCCATTGACGACCATCTTTTCCCATGTTAGCCCATGACATCCCGTCCGCTTCGCGCCTGTCGATGGTGCAAGGGGCGGCCGCGATCCGGGCTCGGGAGGCCAGCGGCGCGGCGGCTGCGGACGGGTTTGTGTCGCTCTGGCGGCTGGGCTCTGTGGCGGGGCCACGGCGCGAGCGGAGATCGTGCGTCAGCGTCGAGCGTCGGGTGGTCGATGGACCGCTTCCTGTCGAATGTGACCAACCGGGTGGACGCCAAGGGACGCGTGTCGATCCCTGGCGCGTTCCGGGCGGTGCTGGCGCGGGACGGCTTCGAAGGTCTGTTCATTCATCCGGCCCTGGACATGCCGGCTCTGGACGCGGGCGGGAACGCCCTGCTGACGGAGATCGACAGCCTCCTGTCGGCGATGCCGCCGGTCTCGGAGGCGAGGGACCAGCTTTCGACGGCGCTCTACGGGGTGTCGGAGGTGCTGAAGGTCGATCCGGAGGGCCGCGTGCAGCTGAGCGAACATCTCAAGGCGTATGCCGGGATCGGCGAGGCCGTGACCTTCGTCGGACTCGGACACAAGTTCCAGCTCTGGCAGCCGGAGCGGTTTCGCGCCCATCTGGAGGGCGGGCGCGAACGCCTGAGGGAGCTCAGGCGCACGCTTCAGGGCCAAGGCCCCGCGTTCAAGACGGATGGGGCGCGATGACGGGCCACGACGATGACAAGCGCATCGGCGGTGGCGGACCGGCCCGTCACGCGCCCATTTCGCCGCATGTTCCGGTGCTGATCGACGAGGTCATGGCTGCGCTCGCCATCGGCGATGGCGCGCGCGTGCTCGACGGCACCTTCGGCGCGGGCGGCTACACCCGGCGCATCCTGGCGTCGGCGAACGATGTCCATGTGCTCGGCCTCGACCGCGATCCGGCTGCGATCGCCGGCGGCGCCGATCTGGTCGCGCAGGCGGGCGGCGCCCTGACGCTCGTGGAAAGCCCGTTCGGCGAGCTCGACAGGGTCGCAGCGGACCACGGTTTCAAGCCCCTCGACGCCGTCGTGCTCGATATCGGCGTGTCGTCGATGCAGCTCGACCAGGCGCAGCGCGGCTTTTCCTTCCGCTTCGATGGCCCGCTCGACATGCGCATGTCGCGCGCGGGGGAGAGCGCGGCCGATCTCGTCAACACGGCGGACGAGGCGGAACTGGCCGACATCCTGTTCCATTACGGCGAGGAACGACGCTCGCGGGCGGTGGCACGCGCCATCCCCGAGGCCCGCCGGCAGGCGCCGATCACGGGAACGCGGCAACTGGCCGAGGTCGTCGCCCCCCCAGTCAGGGCCGAGCCAGCGCGCGCACATCGCGCAGCCCGCACGTGCCAGTCTCTTGGCACGTCGCGCGCAGCCCCACCTGCCCAGCCCTTGCGGGCGCCCGGACGCGCAGGCGGGGTCCTGGAAT
>CAZDUL010000134.1:0-5219 GCA_964508635.1 uncultured Allobosea sp.
CGGACCCCACGACCGGCGTTCCCATGGCCTGCGCCTCGACCGCGACACGCCCGAAGGCCTCCGGCTCGATCGACGGGACCACCCCGACCGCAGCGCCGAGATAGGCGGCGGGCATGTCGGCGCAATGCCCGCCGCGGCGCACCGCGCGCCCGAGCCCGGCCGCCTCGACCAGCGCGTCGAGTTCGGCCACGTAGCCATCACGCCCCTGCGGATCGCCCGCCAGAACGGCGACGGCATCGCCGGGCAGGCTTGTCTCTTTCAGCCGCCGCATCGCCTCGATCAGCACGCGCTGGCCCTTCCATGGCGTCAGCCGGCCGGGCAGCAGAACGATGCGATCCTCCGGCTCCACGCCCCACGCTGCACGCAGCGCCGCCACCCGCTCGGGCTGAACCGCGTGAGGCTCGAAAAGGGCGAAATCCGTGCCGCGGTGGATCACGCGGATGCGCTCGCGCGCGAACGGATGCATCTCGGCGATCAGCCCGGCGGTGTAATGCGAATTGGCGATGACCACGTCGCCGCGCGCCATCACGGAGTTGTAGAGCACCTTCACCGGCGACGCGCCCGCATAGGAGCCGTGATAGGTCGTGACGAAGGGCGTCTTCATCGCACGTGCTGCCGCCAGCGCCACCCAGGCCGGTGCGCGCGAGCGGGCATGGATCAGATCGACCTTCTCCTGCGCGCAGAGGCGCGACAGTCTGCGGACATTGCCGAGCATACGGACAGGGTTCTTCGTCGCGGCCGGAAACGGCAACCAGACTCCACCCTTGGCTTGCAGTTCCGCCACCAGCCGTCCGCCTTCGCTGGCGACGAGCGCCCGCGCCCCGACGGCACTCAACGCCGCCGCGATATCGACGGTGGTGCGCTCGGCCCCGCCCGCCTGAAGCTCGGGAATGATCTGCAGGACGGTGCGTCCCGCCAGGGGATGACGCGCCCGTTCGGCGAAGACCGGCTTATCGACGCTTCCGAACAGCTTTTCGGCTCCTGAAACACCTGACATCCAGCGCCTGCGACGGGCCGGCGGCGCCGGGCGCTGGCGCGCCGCCCCGAATCGGGCTTAACCGCCAACATCGTCCGCCCTGCCAGTCTTAGGTCCAGCCGCGTGCCGCCGCAATTTCCCGCATCGTATCTCGAGCGCCACGATCCACCGGGTTTTCGCCGGCTGGCCTTTCTGGCGCAGCCCGGCGCCGAACCGGCGATCGTCTGGCTGGGCGGCTTCCGGTCGGACATGCGCGCCACCAAGGCCGAAGCGCTCGCCGCCCATGCCAGGGATGTGGGCCGGGCCTTCCTGCGCTTCGACTACACCGGCCACGGCGAAAGCGAGGGCCGCTTCGAGGACGCGACGATCTCGACCTGGCTGGCGGACACGCTCGCCGTCATCTGCGCGAAGGGCGGACCCGCACCGGTTCTGGTGGGCTCATCGATGGGCGGCTGGCTGGCACTGCTCGCGGCCCGGGCAATGCGGGCGGAAGGGCAGGCCCTGTCGGGCCTGGTGCTGCTCGCGCCGGCGGTGGATTTCACCGAGTTATTGATGTGGGATCAGTTTTCGGCCGCCGTGCGGCATGAGATCATGGTGCGGGGCGTCTGGCTGCGCCCCTCGGCCTACAGCCCCGAGCCCTATCCCATCACCCGCGCACTGATCGAGGATGGACGCCGTCACCTTCTGTTGGGCCAGCCGATCGAGCCGAGTTGCCCCGTCGCCATCCTGCAGGGCATGGCCGACCCGGACGTGCCGTGGACCCATGCGATGACCCTCCTGGAGCATCTGCCGGCGGATCGGGTGACGCTGACGCTGATCAAGGATGGCGACCACCGCCTGTCTCGCCCGCAGGACATTGCGGCGTTGATCGCGGCCGTGGAGGCCCTCGCGACGGGCGGCGCCTGAAGCGCCGGCCGTCAATGCACGCTGACCGTGGTCAGGTCATTGTCCCAGGCATTCTGGGCGATGTCAGCGCGACTGTCGGTGATGATGATCGGCTGGCCATCCGCACCGAGCAGCGCGAACAGATTGATGCCGGGCGGCATGGCGGGCGCCTGCGGCACGAGGTGGCGCACATCCTCGGAACGGATGGTGCGGACATAGGCGATCTTGCCCGCGCCCAGCCTGGCCAGGTCGTGCACGGACAGGATGGGAGCCGCAACGCGGCCATTTGCGTCATGGTTGGTCATCGCTGTCTCCTTTCGAACAGGCGAGGATACCCCGAGAGCGCGGCGCGGTGCCGAACAAACGGTCGGCCCACCTTCTGGTATGCATGAGGCGGGCCAGAACCGCGCGGCGGAGGTCGGTGGCGGTCCTGATGTCTTGATCCCTGCAGTCTCAATCCCTTGCGACGATGTCGATCCGCCGGATGATCCGTTCCGGCTCAGGCCTGGCCAGGTCGACCGAAAGCAGCCCGTTGGACAGATCGGCGCCGAGCACCTCCATCCCGTCCGCCAGCAGGAAGGTGCGCTGGAATTGCCGGGCGGCGATGCCGCGGTGGATGTAGGCGCGGGACTTGTCGTCCTGCTGGCGCCCGCGGATCGTCAGCTGGTTCTCCTCGAGCGTGATGTCGAGCTGATCACGGGTAAAGCCGGCGACCGCCAGCGTGATCCGTAGCCGTTCGGGATGCTGATCGGAGCGAGGCAGACGCTCGATGTTGTAGGGCGGGTAACCATCCGTCGTGGCCTTTGCGACGCGATCGAGCGCACGCTCGATCTCGTCGAAGCCCAGCAGGAACGGATGGGACAGCCCGGGGTGCCGTGTCATCGCGAAGCCCTCTAAGGCGCCTCGGCCTTGTTCGTTCACGGACGGCCCGCCCCATGCGGCACCGTCCTGCGGCCCTTATCGGGCCCGCGTCGGTAAGGTATGAACGACAGCGAGCTTGCGCAAGGCGCAGGTCGTGGCGCGGATGACAGGAGCAGATGGTACCGCCACCCCGGCTCGAACGGGGGACCTCTAGATCCACAATCTAGCGCTCTAACCAACTGAGCTATGGCGGCCCGAGGAGGTCGCTTTGCGGCGCGCAAGCCGCCGCGGAAGCCATGATCCGACCCGTTGCTTCGGATCGTCGCCGATGCCGAAATCCGTTCCGGAGCGAGGCTGCTTTAGGCGCTTCGATCCGCGATGGCAAGACATGACCGCCGGCTGCATCGCGGATCGGATCGCCCATGGCGCGGCCGGACCGAACCGGCCGGCCGCCGGCTGCGTCACGCGGCAGGGCCGGATTTGCCAGCGCCCATGGCGCCGGCGACGGTCTTCGCGGTGTTCGCCAGGGCATCGGCGCTGCGGCGAAAGGCGCGGGCCTGGATCATCACCACCTCGGAGGGCGCGGCGGAGCGGGCGCAGGCTTCGATGTCGGCAAGACCCGCCTTCAGTTCGCCGACCGCATGGTCGATCAGGGTGGCCTGGATCGCCCCGAGCGCACGCGTCGCGTGGATCATGTGCTCGGCCCAGCTGGCCATGACGGGCTCAGCCGCCGTTGCGATGTCGAACCCGGCGAGCGTCTCGGAACGGTTCGGGCCCATAGGCTTCAGGAACTGGCCGAACGTTTCCCGCGTGGATGCAGCAGCCGTTGCAGCCGGCTCGGCCTCCCGTTTCGCGGCGGCAGGCTCAACCGCTGGTGCCTTCGGTGGTGCCTTGGGCGCTGGCGACTTGGTCGCGGTTGATTTGGCTGAGGCTGGCCTGGTTGCACCTGCCTTCGCTGCAGGCGGTTTGGCTGCAGCGGACTTGACCGTGTCAGCCTTCGCGCCCTCAGCCGCAACCGCCGGCGTCCCGGATTCGCTGGTCGGTTCCGAAGCGGCTGCCGTCTTCGCCGCAGACATCGTCCCCGTCTTCGCGGCGGGTTTCGCCACAGACTTGGCGACAGACTTGGCGACAGGCTTGACGCCCTTCGCCGGCGCCGCGGCGGCCACGACCGTTGGCTTCGGCGTCGTCACCGTCACCGGCTCGACCGTGGCGGGCTCGACCTTCGCCTCGGCTGCGGCTGAGGCGGGCGTCGGCTGCGGTTGCGACAGCGCCTTGACCGGCGCGAGCGAGACTGGCTTGGTCGTCTTCGACATCTGGCTTCCCCTTGATGTTCGTTCCGGTCACCTACAGAACAGGCCGGGCTGGCGGTCCCGGCAGACCCTGCGCCGGAGCCGTCAACCGCTCGAACCGCGCCTGCGGGCCCAGCCCAGTCGCCCGACGAGGCCCCCGATCAGTCCGACCGAGGGCCCGTCACAATCCGATGACAGGCCGACCGCGCGCGTGTGCGCAGATCGCGCGCAGATCACTTGGCCCGGGAAGCCGACGCGGCGGCCTTCTGCACGGCTGCGCCGACCTCGGCCATCTGCTTCTGGAAGGCGGTCATCTGCGCCTGCACGAACTCGGCCTGCAGCTTCAGGACTTCGGCCGGATCCTTGGCGCGCACCAACTTCTGCGCCAGGTCGAAGGCGGCTGCGACATTCTGCTCGGCGAAGGTCATCGCCTTCTGCGTCGCCTGTTCGGCATTGACGCGAGCGGATTCGGTCGAGCCGCTGACAGCCTCCACAGCCTTGTGGGCCGCGGTCATGAAACCGTCGAACGCCTTCCTTGCCTGATCCACGCTCTTTTCCGCAAAGTCGCGCATCTCGTTCGGAATCTCGTAGGGGGTGTTGCCCATCACCATGGTCCTCTCTCCTGCCCATAGACTGCCTGCGGCATGGTTGCGGCAGGCTCGCGGCGGATGCACGCCTGCACGAACAGCCCATGGTGCAATGCAATATCATGCTGCAGCGCAATATTCAAGCCTTGGCCGTTAACCCTGACCGCAACCGTTCGGCGTTTCCGGGCGCGTTCCGGGTTGGAGTCAACGCCGCGATGGCGGTATATTAAGACCTTGTTAATCATGCTTGTTAGGATTGCCCGGTGATCGATCCGGCTGGTTCCCCATCGGATGCGTGGCATGCGCTGTTCGAGCGCCTGCGAAACGACCCCTCGCTGCAGCGGCTGCTGGGGGCGCAGTCTTCGGCGTGCCTCGTCAGCGCGACCGGAGAGGTCATGCTGGCCACACCGGCCCTGCGGGAACAGGTCGCGGCCGGTTGGCCAGCCGCCACCTCGAAGCGGCTGCAGGCGCTTGCCGCCGGCCTGGCGCCAGGCGCGGGCCTCAGGCTCGAGCGCATCACCTTCGGCGACGGGCCGCGCGCGGTGAGCCGCACCATGGCGACGCGCCGGGTCAGGGGGCCGGATGGCGCGCCGGCTCTCTTGCTGGTCGATGTCGGCCAGC
>CAZDUL010000135.1:0-39062 GCA_964508635.1 uncultured Allobosea sp.
TCCGATTTCTCGGTGCTGCGCTTCAACCGGGTGGCAGGACGGCTGACGGCAACGCCGCTTGGTCACGCCGGGGTCGGAATCGCAGGCGATGCGTTCGACTACCGCATCATCGATCACGTCGTCTCGCCGAGATTGGGCAAGGGCAGCACATATCGCTCCTTCGGCAAGACGCTGCCGATCCCGTCGCACTACTTTGTCAACTTCGCCCGCTGGCATCAGCTGGCGATGATGAAGGGCTCCGGCGAACTGAAGGAGTTGCGCGAGCTCTCGCGCATGGCGACCGACGCACAGCCGCTCGAGGACTTCATCAGGATCATCGAAGAGGATCTCGGGTTTGCGCTCTATCGCGCGGTGTCGGCAGCGAAAATGGCGCTGTCCGGGCAGGACGACACCCTGTTCTCCTTTTCCGGAGGCGGCATCAGCATCGAGGCACGCATCACGCGCGCCGATTTCGAAAGCTGGATCGCCGCCGATGTCGTCCGCATTGCGGCTGCCTTGGACGAGGCGCTGTCCGGCGCAGGGCTGACGGCCAGCGCGATCGACCAGGTGTTCCTCACTGGCGGAACGTCCTTCGTTCCGGTCATCAGGCAGCTGTTCGAGCAGCGCTTCGGTGCGGCTCGGCTCTACAGCGCGGATCAGTTCGAGTCGATCGCATACGGACTGGCGCTGATCGGTCAGAGCGAGACGCCGCAGGACTGGCTGATCGGCTGACGGCATCGCGTCCCTCGCGTTCGGACCGTTGTTCTGGGCTTCCGCTCACGGCATCGGCAGGGCGAAGCCGGCGCTTGCATTTTGCCCGTGCCGGTGGTGTCAGTCGCAAACCCGATGCGGCGGGTGAATCGGTTTCAGCTGTCCGCTCAAGCCCGTCGAAGGTTTCCCGATGCGTCTGTCCCGTTATTTCCTGCCGATCCTGCGCGACACGCCCAAGGAAGCCGAGATCGTCTCGCACCGGCTGATGCTGCGCGCCGGGATGATCCGCCAGCAGGCGGCGGGCAGCTACACCATGCTGCCGCTGGGCCTGAAGGTCCTGAACCGGATCAATCAGGTGATCCGCGAGGAGCAGAACCGGTCCGGCGCCATCGAGCTTCTGATGCCCACGATCCAGTCGGCCGAGCTCTGGCGCGAGAGCGGGCGCTACGACGCCTACGGCAAGGAGATGCTGCGCATCAGGGACCGCCACGATCGCGAGATGCTGTTCGGGCCGACCAACGAGGAGATGATCACCGACATCTTCAGGTCATATGTGAAGTCCTACAAGGAACTGCCTCTGAACCTTTATCATATCCAGTGGAAGTTCCGGGACGAGGTGCGTCCGCGCTTCGGTGTGATGCGGGGCCGCGAGTTCCTGATGAAGGATGCCTATTCCTTCGATCTCGACCAGGCCGGGGCTGTTCATGCCTACAACAAGATGTTCGTGGCCTATCTGCGCACCTTCGACCGTCTCGGGCTGAAATCCATTCCGATGCGGGCCGATACCGGGCCGATCGGCGGCAATCTGAGCCACGAGTTCATCATCCTTGCCTCGACGGGCGAGAGCGAGGTGTTCTGCCATCGTGATTTCCTGAACTTCGCCGTTCCGCCGGCTGACACCAACTTCGACGACATCGCCGGAATTCAGGCCATCGTGGACCGCTGGACCTCGCTCTACGCCGCGACCTCGGAGATGCATGACGAGGCCGCCTTCGGAGCGCTTCCGGAGGCGGATCGCGTCTCGGCGCGCGGCATCGAGGTCGGCCACATTTTCTACTTCGGGACGAAATATTCGGTGCCGATGGGGGCCACGGTCGCAGGTCCCGACGGAAAGGATGTGCCGGTGCACATGGGCTCCTACGGCATCGGGCCGACACGGCTGATCGCGGCGATCATCGAGGCGAGCCATGATGAGGCCGGCATCATCTGGCCGGACGCCGTGGCGCCGTTCCAGGTCTCGCTGCTCAACCTCAAGGCCGGCGACGCCGCCGTGGATGGTGCCTGCGAGGACATCTACCGCACGCTGCAGGGGCGAGGTCTCGAGGTTCTCTACGACGACCGCGATGATCGCCCTGGCGCCAAGTTCAATGTCCACGACCTGATCGGCTCACCCTGGCAGCTGATCGTCGGGCCGAAGGGCCTCGCCGAGGGCAAGGTGGAGCTCAAGCGCCGCGCCACCGGCGAGCGCGAAAGCGTATCGGTCGCCGCCGCCATCGACCGCCTCGCGCCGCTTTCCTGACGGGCAGGGCAGGACGGGCATGGCCGAGGCGGTCTCCGATCCAAAACCGTTCTCGCGCTTCGAGTGGATGCTCGCCGGGCGCTATCTGCGCACGCGCCGGCGCGAGGGCTTCGTGTCGGTCATCGCCGGGTTCTCGTTTCTTGGAATCATGCTCGGCGTCGCGACGCTGATTATCGTGCTGTCGGTCATGAACGGCTTTCGCAAGGAGCTGCTCGACAAGATCGTCGGCGTCAACGGCCACATCTTCCTGACGCCCATCGAGCGTCCTCTGGACGATTATCGCGAGGTGGCCGAGAAGCTGAAGCGCATCCCCGGCGTCGTCCATGCCCTGCCGATGGTGGAAGGACAGGCGCTCGCCTCCTCGCAATACGGCAACAACGGCGTGCTCGTGCGCGGCATACGCGAGGCCGATCTGAAGCAGATCGGTTTCATCGCCCGCAACATCCGCCAGGGCACGCTCGATGGTTTCGATGAGGCCAACGGCGTCGCGATCGGCGTGCGCCTGAGCGAGGCACTGTCGGTGAGGGTCGGCGACACGATGACCATCGTCAGCCCGCGCGGAGCCGCCACCCCGTTCGGCACCGCGCCCCGCATCAAGGCCTATCCCGTGGTGGCCGTGTTCGAGATCGGCATGTCCGAGTTCGACAGCATGTTCGTGTTCATGCCGCTGCCGGAGGCGCAGGCCTATTTCAATCGCGACGACGACGTGAACGTCATCGAGGTGTTCATCGAGAACGCCGACCGCACCCAGCAGGTCCGCGACGCGATCGAGGCCAATGCGCCGCGTCCGCTCGTGCTGACCGACTGGCGCCAGCGCAACCGCACCTTCTTCGCCGCACTCGAGGTGGAGCGCAACGTCATGTTCCTGATCCTCACCCTCATCGTGCTGGTGGCGGCGCTGAACATCGTCTCGGGCCTCATCATGCTGGTGAAGGACAAGAGCTCCGACATCGCGATCCTGCGCACGATGGGCGCGACGCGCGGCGCGATCCTGCGGGTCTTCCTCATCACCGGTGCGTCGATCGGCGTGGTCGGCACGATCGCGGGGCTGATCCTTGGCCTTGCGATCTGCGCCAACATCCAGGCGATCCAGGATTTCGTGTCGCGCATCAGCGGAACCCAGCTCTGGGATCCGACCGTGCGTTTCCTGACCCAGATCCCGGCCGAGACAAACACCGGCGAGGTGGTGGCGGTCGTGGCCATGGCGCTTGTGCTGTCGCTGTTGGCCACCTTGTACCCGGCATGGCGCGCGGCCAGGCTCGATCCCGTGGAGGCGCTGCGCTATGGCTGAGCCGGTCCCGGCGCTGCGTCTCGACAAGGTGGAGCGGCGCTATCCGCAAAGCGGCGGCGCGCTCGAAATCCTGCGTCGGGCCGATCTCGCGCTACTGCCCGGCGAGCTTGTCGCGCTCGTCGCGCCGTCCGGCACCGGCAAGTCGACGCTGCTGCATGTCGCGGGGCTTCTGGAGCATCCCGATGGCGGCGAGGTCTATATCGGCGGCATGGCGACGGCCGGGCTCGATGACGCCGCGCGCACCCGGCTCAGACGCACCGAAATCGGGTTTGTCTATCAGTTCCATCACCTGCTTCCCGAGTTCTCGGCACTTGAGAACGTGGTGATGCCACAGCTGATCCGCGGGCTCGCCCGCTCCGAAGCGCGCAAGAGGGCGACCGAACTGCTCGACTTCCTGGGCCTCGGAGAGCGCCTCGACCACCGACCCGGCGAGCTTTCGGGGGGCGAGCAGCAGCGCGTCGCGATCGCGCGCGCCGTCGCCAACGCGCCGCGCCTGCTCCTGGCGGATGAGCCGACCGGCAATCTCGACCCCAGCACCTCCTCCCATGTCTTCCGAACGCTGGCGGCTTAGGTGCGGGCTTCGGGCCTTGCTGCGCTGGTCGCCACCCACAACCTCGACCTCGCCGGGCAGATGGATCGCTGCATCACCATTCGAGACGGGCTGGTCGTTCCCTACGAGTCGCCACCGCGCTGATGAGTCCCGGCCACGCGCCCGTGGATCTTGACGACGGAACAAAACAGGATCATAAAAGAACACACCAGAAACAGGAGGGCATCATGGTCCATCGCATCCTCAGTGGTCTCGGCGAGCTCGCATCGCTGGCCACCTTCGTCGCCATGATCATGACCTGGGCGGCCGTGTTCGCCGGACCTCATGTCTGATCGGCCTCACCCTGATCGACCGTGCTGGGGATAGCATGGCGGCGGGGGCGCTTGCGGCTCGACCCTGACGCGTGGAGCAGGCCATAACCGGCGGGGCAGCGCGCACGGAATGGAGGTCGGACATGGCGATGCACGGCTCATCGGCCGATGGCTTCGTTCACCTGCACGTTCATTCGAGCTATTCGCTGCTCGAAGGCGCGATGACCATTGCGGCGCTCGCCAGGCTTGCCTCAGCCGACAACCAGCCCGCGCTGGCCCTCACCGATACCAACAACCTGTTCGGTGCCCTGGAGTTCTCCGAGAAGCTTGCAGGCCTCGGCATCCAGCCCATCGCGGGTGTGCAACTCAGCATCGATCCGGGCGACTTGACAGCCGATACGCGACGGCCGCATCTCGTCAGCCTTCCCCATGTCGTGCTGCTGGCGGCCACCGAGGAAGGCTACGGCAATCTGCTGGCGCTGGTGAGCGAGGCGCATCTGACTCCGGCGCTCGGCGCGCCGCCGGTCGTTGCGATGGAGCGGCTTGCCGCGCGTGCGCAAGGCCTCATCGCGCTGACAGGCGGCCTTGGCGGCCCCGTCGACCTCGCCTTGCAGGAGGGCCGCGCCGAGATCGCGCGGACGAGGCTGAACCGGCTGATCGCCGCCTTCGGCGACCGGCTCTATGTCGAGGTGCAACGACCGTCACATGCGCGCGCGGCAACCGAAGGCGCGCTGCTTGATCTGGCCTATGCGCTCGACCTTCCGCTGGTCGCCTCGAACGAGCCGTTCTTCGCCCAGCCGGAAGACCACGAGGCGCATGATGCGCTGCTGGCCATCGCGTCGGGTCGGCTTCTCTCCGATGACCAGCGCCGTCGGGTCAGCGAAGGTCAGTACTTCGCGACGCAGGCGGATATGGCGAGCCGTTTCAGGGACCTGCCTGAAGCGATCGAGACGACCCTGGAGGTCGCGCGCCGTTGCGCTTTCCGTCCGATGACACGCAAGCCCATCCTGCCGCGCTTCGAGACGGCGGCTGGCCGCGACGAGGCGGTGGAGCTGCGCGCGCAGGCCGAAAGCGGCCTGGAGCGACGGCTTCAGGCAGGCGGCCCCGCGCCGGGCTTCACGGCGGAGGACTACCGCAAGCGCCTCGATTTCGAGCTTGGCGTGATCGAGCGCATGCGGTTTCCGGGCTACTTCCTGATCGTCGCGGACTTCATCCAGTGGGCAAAGGCGAAGGGCATTCCCGTTGGCCCGGGCCGCGGCTCCGGTGCGGGCTCTCTGGTTGCGTATTCGCTGACCATCACGGATGTCGACCCTCTGCGCTTCGGATTGCTGTTCGAGCGCTTCCTCAATCCCGATCGGGTCTCGATGCCGGACTTCGATATCGACTTCTGCCAGGACCGGCGCGAGGAGGTGATCGAATATGTGCGCGCCCGCTATGGCGACGAACGCGTGGCGCAGATCATCACCTTTGGCACGCTGCTGGCTCGCGGCGTGATGCGCGATGTCGGGCGCGTGCTGGAGATGCCCTACGGCCAGGTCGACAAGCTGACCAAGCTGGTGCCGCAGGCGCCGGGGAAGATCACCCCCTTAAAGGAAGCGATCGCGGGCGAGCCCAGGCTGCAGATGGCGGCAGCCGAGGAGCCGACCGTGGCGCGCATGCTGGAGATCGCGCAGAAGCTGGAGGGGCTGCACCGCCATGCTTCGACCCACGCCGCAGGCGTTGTCATCGGCGACAGGCCGCTCGACCAGCTGGTGCCGCTCTATCGCGATCCGCGCACCGGCATGCGCGTCACCCAGTTCAACATGAAGTGGGTCGAGCAGGCCGGGCTCGTGAAGTTCGACTTTCTCGGCCTGAAGACGCTCACCGTGCTGACAACGGCCGTGCGGCTGATCGCCCAGCGCGGCATCTCGCTCGATCTCGGCCACGTGCCCTTCGACGACCCGAAGACCTACGAGCTCCTGGCACGCGGCGAGACGGTCGGCGTGTTCCAGGTCGAAAGTGCCGGCATGCGCAAGGCGCTGATCGAGATGAAGGCGGACCGGATCGAGGACCTGATCGCGCTGGTCGCACTCTACCGGCCCGGACCGATGGACAACATCCCCACCTATTGCCGGCGCAAGCTGGGACTGGAGGAGACAACCTACATCCATCCTGCGCTGGAGCCCTACCTGTCGGAGACGCATGGCATCATCGTCTATCAGGAGCAGGTGATGCAGGTGGCGCAGGCCCTGTCGGGCTATTCGCTGGGCGAGGCGGATCTGCTCCGCCGCGCCATGGGCAAGAAGAACCAGGCCGAGATGGACAAGCAGCGCAGCCGCTTTGTCCAGGGCTGCGTGGCGCGCGACATCCCGGAAGCGCTGGCGAAGGAGATCTTCGACCTGCTCGACAAGTTCGCCAACTACGGCTTCAACAAGAGCCACGCGGCGGCCTATGCGGTGGTGTCTTATCAGACGGCGTATCTGAAGGCGAACTACCCGGTCGAGTTCATGGCTGCATCCATGACGCTCGACATGTCGAACACCGACAAGCTCGCCGAGTTCCGCCGGGATGCCGAGCGCATGGGCATTACGGTCGAACCGCCGCACATCAATCGTTCGGGCGTCGATTTCGACGTGGCGTTCGAAGGGGGGCGGGGCGCCATCCGCTATGCGCTGGCTGCGATCCGCGGCGTCGGGCGCGAGGCGGTGGCGAGCCTTGTGGCGGCGCGCGAGGCGGGCGGCCCGTTCCGCGATCTGGCGGATCTGGCGCGTCGGCTCGATCCGAAGCGCGTCAACAAGCGCACGCTGGAGGCGCTGGCCGCTGCCGGCACCTTCGATTCGCTGGAGCCGGATCGCGCCCGCGCCTTTGCGAGCGTGGAGGGCATGATGGCGCTGGCCAACCGCACGCGCGAGGCGGCGGAGGCGGGACAGAATGAGCTGTTCGGCTCGGGCGCCGGGCTCGTGGAGGCGCTGTTGGTTGGGCCGCATCCGCCCTGGACTCCGGCGGAGCGGCTGCAGAGGGAGCACGACGCCGTTGGCTTCTTTCTCTCGGGCCATCCGCTCGATGACTACGCCAGCACGCTCGCGCGGTTGCGCGTGCAGCGCTATGCGGAGTTCGCAGCGTCGGTGCGCCAGAGCGGCGCCTCGATGGGGCGGCTCGCAGCTTCCGTTATCGATCGCAGCGAGCGGCGCACCCGCACCGGCAACAAGATGGGCATCGTGCAGCTCTCGGATCAGAGCGGTCACTACGAGGCGGTTCTGTTCGCCGAAGGGCTGCAGCGCTACCGGGATCTGCTGGAGACGGGGCAGGTGGTGCTTCTCACCGTTTCGGCCACGCTCGACGGCGATGAGGTCAAGCCGCGCATCGAGGCGGTGGAGCCTCTCGACGCTGCGGCTGCCCGCCAGCGACAGGACATGCGCATCTTCGTGCGCGACGAGAAGCCGGTCGCCGCCCTCGCAGAACGGCTGAAGCAGAGCGGCGACGCCAAGGTTTCTGTCGTTGTCATCGTCGGTGGCGGCGAGGAGGAGATCGAGGTCGAACTGCCCGGCAAGCGCCTCGCCACCCCACAGATCGCTGGTGCGCTCCGTGCGGTTCCGGGCGTGGTGAGCGTGGAACTGGTGTGAGGGAGGCGATCGGACGCCGAGGGTCCCTTGCCCTGCCTGCCAAACCCTGCTAACGGCGCGCTCATTCCACATGCGGGCTTACGGCTCGGCAGCTGATGCCGAAGCCTTCCGGTGGCGGGGATGCGGGCGGTGTTCAGGCTCGCGCACCAGCCGCATGGTCCGCAGAGGTTCTGTCATAACCGGAGAACACCGCAGATGGCTCTGCCTGAATTCACCATGCGCCAACTTCTTGAGGCCGGCTCGCATTTCGGCCATCAGGCGCACCGCTGGAACCCGAAGATGTCGCAATACATCTACGGCGAGCGCAACAACATCCACATCATCGATCTCGCCCAGACGGTGCCGATGCTGCACCGGGCGTTGCAGGCGGTCTCCGACACGGTTGCGCGCGGCGGTCGCGTGCTGTTTGTCGGAACCAAGCGCCAGGCGCAGGATCTGATCGCGGAGGCGGCGAAGCGTTCGGCACAATATTATGTCAACTCGCGCTGGCTCGGCGGCATGCTGACCAACTGGAAGACGATCTCGAACTCGATCCAGCGCCTGCGCAAGCTCGACGAGATGCTGGCCGGCGGCGCGGCGGGGCTTACCAAGAAGGAGCGCCTGATGCTGTCGCGCGAGCGCGACAAGCTGGAGAAGGCGCTGGGCGGGATCAAGGACATGGGCGGCACGCCCGACATGATCTTCGTGATCGACACCAACAAGGAGCAGCTCGCCGTCAAGGAGGCGCAGCGGCTCAACATACCGGTCGCCGCCATCGTCGACACGAACTGCGATCCCGATGGCATCACCTATCCGGTGCCGGGCAATGACGATGCCGGCCGCGCCATCGCGCTGTATTGCGATCTGGTCGCGCGCGCCGCCATCGACGGGATCTCGCGCGGGCAGGGTGAGTCGGGGATCGACATCGGGGCGTCCGAAGCGCCGATGATCGAGGACCTGCCGGGCGAGACGGCCGCCACCGGCTTCGAGCTCCTGGCTGCCCCCCGCGGCGCCCCGGACGATCTGACCAAGCTCGCTGGCGTCGGTCCCGAGCTCGAGAAGAAGCTGAACGAAGGTGGCCTGTTCCATTACTGGCAGTTCGCCGCGATGTCCCCGGCCGACGAGGCCAGCGTCGACCAGCGTCTCAAGCTCAACGGCCGTATTTCCCGTGATGGCTGGGTCGCCACCGCCCGTGCGCTGCTCGAGGCCTGATCGGCCAGCGTTTGCTTCGCTGCGGCCGTCATCAGGCGGTCGCATTTCCTGATCTGTTGTCGCCGGCGCGCCGCTCATGGCCGCCGGCGCATCCTTGATCCGTCCAACCGGGCTTGCGCCGGCCGGCGCTGGCGCACGAGCGCTATCCGAGCCCGCCCACGAGAGGTGATGACCATGTCAGTGATTTCCGCCGCCCTGGTGAAGGAGCTTCGCGACAAGACCGGCGCCGGCATGATGGATTGCAAGGCCGCTCTGAACGAGACTGGCGGCGACATCGAGGCTGCCATCGACTGGCTTCGCACCAAGGGCCTGGCCAAGGCCGCCAAGAAGGCCGGCCGCACCGCAGCCGAAGGCCTTGTCGCCATCGCCACCGAGGGCACGTCGGGGGTTATCGTCGAGGTCAACGCCGAAACGGACTTCGTGGCGAAGAACGAGCAGTTCCAGAGTCTCGCCCGCGCCATCGCCGGCGTGGCGCTGACCGTCGGCGACGATGTCGAGGCGATCAGGGCCGCAGCCTATCCGGGCGGCGGCACCGTCGAGGAGGCCATCGCAAACGCCATCGCAACCATCGGCGAGAACATGGCGCTGCGCCGCGCCAGGACCCTCACGGTCAGCGAGGGCATGATCGGCTCGTATCTACACAACGCCTCGGGTGATGGCCTCGGCCGCATCGGCGTGCTGGTCGCCTTGCAGTCTCCGGGCAAGACCGATGAACTGGCCGCGCTTGGCCGTCAGGTTGCAATGCATATCGCGGCGGCGAACCCGGTCGCACTCGATCTGGCCGGCGTCGACGCCGAGCTGCTCGCGCGCGAAAAGGCGATCCTCGCCGAGAAGAACCAGGGCAAGCCCGCCCATGTTCTCGACAAGATCATCGAGTCGGGCCTGAAATCCTACGCCAAGGAACACTGCCTGCTCGACCAGGTCTACATTCACGACGGTTCCAAGTCGGTCGCGCAGGCGCTGAAGGAAGCCGAGGGCCGCGTCGGTGGACCGATCGTGCTGACCGGCTTCGTGCGGTTTGCGCTCGGCGAGGGAATCGAGAAAGAAGAGTGCGATTTCGCGGCGGAGGTTGCCGCGGCGGCGAAGGGCTGAAGCGCAGGCCGCGTGCATGGCCCCAACACGGGAAGGAGGCACCCGCGATGTCCCGTTTCCGGCGCGTCCTTCTCAAGCTGTCCGGCGAGGCGCTGGCCGCGCCGGACGGCTACTGGCTCTACCCCCCGGTGCTGAACACGCTTGCCGCCGACATCGCAACGGCGGCAAGGGACGGAACCGAAATTGCCGTCGTGATCGGCGGCGGCAACATCATCCGCGGCGGGCGGGTCAGTGCCGCCGGCTGGATCGACCGGGCCACGGCCGATTCGATGGGCATGCTCGCCACTGTGATGAACTCGATCGCGCTGGAAAACGCGATGAACGCTGCCGGCGTCACGGCGCGCACGATGTCGGCGGTGTCGATGCCCACCATCTGCGAGACCTATGCGCGCCAGCCGGCGCTGCACCATCTCGAGCGCGGACATGTGGTGATCCTGGCCGGCGGCACCGGCAATCCGTTCTTCACCACGGACACCGCCGCGGTGCTGCGCGCCGCGGAGCTCAAATGCGAGGCCGTGTTCAAGGCGACCCAGGTCGATGGCGTCTACAGCGCCGATCCGAAGAAGGATCCCAGCGCCACGCGCTATGAGCGTCTCAGCCATGCCGAAGCAATCGCGAGGGATCTGGGCGTCATGGACACGGCGGCGTTCGCGCTGGCGCGGGATGCGCGGCTGACCATCGGTGTGTTCTCGGTGGCGGAGGAAGGGGCCATCGCCGCCGTGCTGCGCGGCGACGGACGCGCCACATTCGTTGTGCCATAAGCTCACGCCCCACCATTCTGAAACCGGGCTTGACCGGGAACGGTCGCCTTACCATGGTCCACGATCCGGATTTCGGGGCATCGCGCCGGTGCCCATCTTGACAGGAAGGCCTCTCAGCCATGCCTCAGAACTTTGATCTCAATGACCTGAAGCGCCGCATGCAAGGCGCGGTACAGGCCCTCAAGCACGATCTCGGCGGGCTTCGCACCGGTCGCGCCTCAGCGAGCGTGCTCGACCCCATCGTGGTGGAATCCTACGGCGCGCGCACGCCGCTCAATCAGGTTGCAACAGTCAGCGTGCCGGAGCCGCGGCTGATCTCCGTCCAGGTTTGGGACCGGTCGATGACGAGCGCCGTCGAAAAGGCCATTCGCGAGTCGGATCTCGGCCTGAACCCGCAGGCCGAGGGGCAGGTGATCCGAATCCGTATCCCGGAGCTCAACGAGCAGCGTCGCAAGGAGCTGGTCAAGGTCGCGCACAAATATGCCGAGGAAGCCCGCATTGCCGTGCGCCATGTGCGCCGCGACGGGCTCGACCTCCTGAAGAAGCTGGAAAAGGACGGCCACGTGTCGAAGGACGACGTCGCCCGGCAATCCGAAAGCGTGCAGAAGGCGACCGACCAGTCGATCGCCGAGATTGACGCCGCGCTGGCGCAGAAGGAAAAGGAAATCATGCAGGTGTAAGGGGCGCGCCCGCCTGTGGTTCCGGCTGGACCGCCAGGATTCGGCGCTGTCCATGCGTGCCGCGTTGCCGTTTCGTTTCCATCCCGACGTCCAGCCTGCACCATGACCCTGGCCTCCGACACCGCACCGCAGCCCGCCGGCCCGTCCGGGCCGCCACGGCACGTGGCAGTGATCATGGATGGGAACGGCCGCTGGGCGCAGGCGAGGGGCCTGCCGCGCACCGAGGGCCATCGACGCGGCGTCGAGGCCCTGCGGCGGACCGTGAAGGCGGCCAATGCGCTCGGGGTGCGCTACCTCACGGTCTACAGCTTCTCGACGGAGAACTGGCGGCGCCCGCCGGCCGAGGTGAGCTTCCTGTTCAGTCTGTTCAAGCGCTACGTGCAGCACGATCTGGCGGAGCTGCACGCCTCCAATGTCCGCCTCCGCATGATCGGCGACCGGGCCAGCACCCCCGCCGATATCCTGGAACTGGTCGAACAGGCCGAGCACCTGACCCGGGCGAACGACGCCCTCGATCTGATCATCGCCTTCAATTACGGCTCACGCGACGAAATCGTCCGCGCCGTCAACACGGCGCTGGCCGCTCGCCCGAGCGGATCGAGGACGCCGCTGACCGCGGACGACCTGGCGGTCAGGCTCGATACGGCGGGGGTGCCCGATCCGGACCTGCTGATCCGCACATCGGGCGAGCAGCGCCTGTCCAATTTCCTCATGTGGCAGGCGGCCTATGCCGAGCTGGTGTTCTCGCCAGTCCTCTGGCCCGATTTCGATCAGGCGGCGCTAGCCGCGGCGATCGCCGAGTTCCAGGGGCGCGAACGTCGCTATGGCGGCGTCGTCCAGCGCCTGGTTTGACGGGGCATCGCGATTGCGGTCTACCATCCCGCAAACAGGGACGCGCGCCATGACGGACAGCGCCATGCTCAAGCCACAACCGAGCGAACTCAGGCTCCGTGTCCTGTCTGGCATCGTCATGGTTGCCGTCGCACTCGGGGCGCTGTGGTGGGGCGGCTGGCCGTTCGCGGCGCTGTGGATCATGGCGGGCGGCGTTGCGGCGTGGGAATGGTCGCGCATCACGCACCCCGAGCGTCCGGGTTATCACCATGTCGGGGCAGGGCTCGGAATCGTGGCGGGCGGCGTGATGGTCGCGGCCGGATACTGGCAGCTCGGGCTTGCCTGGGTCGCGTTCATGGTTGCGCTCTGCGGCTTCTCCGACGAGGCGCGTCGCCGCGAGCAGGCCACGGGCGTGCTCTACGCCAGCGCGATCGCCATCGCACCTGTGGTTGTGCGCGCCGAACCCGGCGTCGGAGCAGCGCTGATCGCCTGGTGCTTCGCCGTGGTCTGGGCGACCGACATTGCAGCCTATTTTGCCGGCCGCGCACTGGGCGGGCCCAAGCTGTGGCCGTCCGTCAGCCCCAAAAAGACCTGGTCCGGTGCGATCGGAGGGGCTCTTGCTGGCGTTCTGGCCGGGCTTCTCGTGGCTGTCGTGACGGCAGAACTGGGGGCGCAATGGCCAGTTCCGCTGTGGCAGACAGCGGTGGCGGCGCTTTTGGCCTCGGCCGCAGGCCAGCTTGGCGATCTGGCGGAGTCGGCGCTGAAGCGCCGTCATGGCGTCAAGGATTCGAGTCACATCATCCCCGGTCATGGCGGCGTACTCGACAGGCTCGACGCCTTCGTGGTGGTGGTGGTGCTGGTCGCCCTGAAGGTCTTGCTGACGTGGTGACGCAGCGATGACGGCGGTCAAGACCCGGATCAGCATCCTGGGCGCGACAGGGTCGATCGGGCGCTCGACGGCGGCCGTGATCGAGGCGAATCCGGGCCGGTTCGAGGTCGAGGCCGTGGTCGGCGGACACGATGCGCTGGCTCTGGGGGCCATGGCGCGCCGGCTTGGCGCGAAGATGGCGGTCCTCGCCGATCCTCGCGGGCTCGGCGCGCTGCGTTCCGCGCTCGACGGAAGCGGCATCGAGACCGGCGCTGGCGACACGGCGGTGTGCGAGGCGGCGGCGCGAGAAACGGATGTGGTCGTGGCGGGCATCAGCGGCGTGGCCGGTTTGCGGCCGACCATGGCGGCGTTGGCGCCGGGCCGGCGCATCGCGCTCGCCAACAAGGAGACCTTGGTTTGCGCTGGTCGGGCCTTCATGCGGGCGGCTGCGCGCTGCGAAGCAACGATCCTGCCGATGGACTCCGAGCACAATGCTGTGTCACAGGCGCTGGGCCGCCGCCCGCTGGCCGATGTCGTGCGCATCACGCTCACCGCCTCGGGCGGCCCCATGCGCACCTGGGATCGTCAGCGCATCGCCAACGCCACCCGCGCCGAGGCGCTGAACCACCCGAATTATGCGATGGGCGCCAAGATCACGGTGGATTCGGCCGGACTGATGAACAAGGGGCTCGAACTGATCGAGGCCCATCACCTGTTCGCGATGCCGCCCGACAGGCTCGGCGCCATCGTACACCCGCAGCAGATCGTCCATGGCTTCGTCACCTTCAGCGACGGCAGCGTGGTGGCCGGGATGGCCCGCCCCGACATGCGCGTGCCCATCGCAGACTGCCTGGCCCCCGATGACAGCCGCGTGGCCAGCGGGGTTGACGCCCCCGACCTGACAGCGATCGGCGCACTCAGCTTCGAGGAGCCGGACTACGAACGTTTTCCCGCCTTGAAGCTCGCGATGGAGGCGATGGCTGCCGGCGGGCGCGCAACGGCAGCGCTCAATGCGGCGAACGAAATCGCTGTCGCGCTGTTCCTCAGGGAGCAGATCCGGTTCGGAGACATCGCTGCGCTGGTGGCGCGGGCGCTGGACCGGATGTCGCCCGAGCTGGTCGGCCATCCGGAGACGGTTGAGGAAGCGCTCGCAATCGACCATATGACAAGGCAGGTCGTGCGCGAGAAACTGACCGCCGCCTTGCCCGCTTGACGCCTGATGGCGGGCTGGGCGATGCGGGTGTGGCCACTGGTGCCGCGGCGCGCATGGCATTGCGACAGGAGAACCGGCGACCATGGATGCTCTGGCTTCACTTTCGGGGCTCGCCTCGAACATCCTGTCCTACGCGCTGCCGTTCCTGTTCGTGCTGTCGCTCGTGGTGTTCGTGCATGAGTATGGGCACTACAAGGTGGGCCGCTGGGCCGGCGTCGATGTCGAAGTGTTCTCCATCGGCTTCGGCAAGGAACTGTTCGGCTGGACGGACCGCAAGGGAACGCGCTGGCGCATCGCGGCGATACCGCTGGGCGGATATGTGAAGTTTGCGGGCGATGCCGATGCAGCCTCCACGCCGGACCCGGAAGCAATCCGCAGGATGAGCCGGGAGCAGCGGCAGCGCACGCTGCAGGGCGCGCCGCTCGCCCGTCGCGCAGCCATCGTGGCGGCGGGACCGGCCGCGAACTTCCTTTTCGCCATCCTGGTTTTCGCCGGGATCGTGATGGCCTTCGGCAAGACCGTGATCGCGCCGCGCGTCGAGCGCGTGACAGCCGGCAGCGCCGCCGAGCAGGCGGGTCTGCTGCCGGGCGACGTGATCATTTCGATCGACGGGCGCGCGGTCGCCAGCTTCGACGAGGTTCGCCGCATCGTCAGCATCAATGCCGAGAAGCGTCTTACCTTCGTCATCGAGCGCAATGGCATGCGCGAGGAGGTGGCGCTGACGCCCAAGCTGGTGGAGCGGCGCAATCCGCTCGGCGTCGAGCGGCTCGGCGTCATCGGGGTTGTCGCAGCCAATCGCGCGGAGGACGTGCGGACAGTCAGCTTCGGACCCATCGAGGCGCTGGGCTACGGTGTCAGCGAAAGCTGGTTCATCGTCACGCGCACGATCGATTTCATCGGAAAGCTCGTCACCGGCCGCGAGAATGTCGATCAGCTTTCTGGGGTGATCCACATCGCAGAGGTGTCGGGCCATGTGGCCTCGACGGGCGGACTGATCTCGCTGCTGACGCTGGTGGCCGTGCTGTCGGTTTCGATCGGGCTGATGAACCTGTTTCCGATCCCGATGCTCGACGGCGGACACCTCGTCTTTTACGCCGCCGAGGCGATCCGGGGCAGGCCGTTGAGCGAGCGGGTGCAGGAATACGCTTTTCGCGCAGGCCTGGCTTTCGTTCTTGTCGTCACGCTGTTCGTGACGTGGAACGACATCATGCGCATCGTCTCACGCAGCGTTGCGGGATAGCCCAGCTCCGAGCGGCACATCCCGCAGCGTGACCTGGCGGCAACGGCGGACACGGAAAAGGCAGGGGGGGCGTCATGTCGGTTTGCATACCCCCGGAAACTTTGTAGAAGCAATTTGACTCGTATCTTCCGAGGCCGGGGCGTCCCGGCGTTTGGTTAAAAAACGGTGCCTGGACCCCATGGTGACGGTGTTGACCCGCCGGCGATCGGCTGACCTCAGATTGAGCACGGCCCTCGGCGTATCCCTTCTCGCCCTGTCGGCGACGGCCTCCTTCGCTCAGTCCATCGTCGTGCAGGGCAATCGGCGTGTCGACGCCGAGACCATTCGCGGCTACGCCAGCCGTGGCGGCTCGAGCGCGGACATCCAGCGCGAGCTGATGGGTACCGGGCTGTTCTCCGATGTGCGGGTGTCGCGTCGCGGCTCGCAGACGGTGATCGTGGTTCGCGAGAACAATTCGATCAATCAGGTCGCCTTCGAGGGCAATCGCCGTCTGAAGAGCGACTTCCTGACCGGCGAAGTGCAGTCGCGTTCGCGCGGCCCGCTGAGCGAGAGCCTGATCGCCGCCGATGTTCAGCGCATCCGCGACCTCTATCGCCGCGCCGGATACGGAAACGTGAGCGTGACCTCCCGCGTCGTGCCGCTGCCGAACGGTCGGTCCGACGTCGTGTTCACCATCAACGAGGGCGGCAAGACCGGCATCCTCGAAATCAACTTCAGTGGCAACACGCAGTACAGCAGCTCGCGTCTGAAGGGTCTGATGACCTCGACCGAGATGAACATCCTGAGCTGGCTGAAGACGTCAGATGTCTATGATCCGGACCGCATCGCGGCCGATCTGGAACTCATCCGCCGCTTCTATCTGCGCAACGGCTTCGCCGATTTTCGTATCATTTCGTCCGACGCCAGTTTCAGCGCCGAGCGCGGCGGCTACATCATCAACATCGTCCTGGAGGAGGGCGAGCAGTACAAGGTGGGCGGCGTCAACGTCGTCTCGCGTCTTCGCGACGTCGATCCGAACACGATCCGCCGCGTGATCTCGACCAACGAGGGCGACACCTACAACGCCGAGGCGGTGGAGCGTTCGCTCGCGGCGGCCACGATCGAGGTGTCGCGCCGCGGCTACGCCTTCTCGCAGGTGCGGCCCAGCGGTCGCCGCGACCCGGCGACACGCCAGGTCTTCATCGACTACGTCGTCGACGAGGGGCCGCGCGTCTATGTCGAGCGGATCAACATCCGCGGCAACACCCGCACGCTCGATCACGTCATCCGCCGCGAGTTCGATCTCGGCGAAGGCGATCCTTACAACAAGGTGTTCATCGATCGCGCCGAGCGGCGGCTGAACAATCTCGGCTTCTTCAACCGCGTGCGCATCACCAACGAGCCCGGCAGCGCGCCGGATCGCGTGGTGATCAATGTGGATGTCGAGGACAAGCCCACGGGTTCATTCTCGATCGCCGGCGGCTATTCGACGGCAGACGGATTCATCGGCGACATCTCGCTGTCGGAGTCGAACTTCCTTGGCCGCGGCCAGTTCGTTCGCATCGCCGGTTCGCTCGGCCAACGCTCGCGCGGCATCGAGTTCTCGTTCACCGAGCCCTATTTCATGGGGCAGCGCATCGCGGCCGGCTTCGACATCTATTCGAAGTTCCAGGACAATTCGCAGACCTCGCGCTACACCAGCCGGACCACGGGCGGGACAATCCGCGCTACCTTCCCGATCACGGAAGAGTTCTCGATCACACCGCGCTACTCGCTCTATTCGACCGAGATCAAGATCCCGAACACGGCGAGCCAGCCCTTCGACAACTGCTTCAGCGGTTCGCCCACGCCTCCGCCGGATGCGTTTGGTGTGCCCGGCTGCTTGATCGACGGCGAGGCGTCGGTGGCCATCAAGGAGGCGCGCGGATCGCGCATCACCTCGCTTGTCGGCCTGACGTTCATCTACAACGCGCTCGACAACACGCGTAACCCGCGCAACGGCTTCTATGCCGATCTGCGGCCGGAAATCGCGGGTCTCGGCGGGGATTCGAAGTTCTTCCGCGTGACGGGCGATGCCCGCTACTATCGCGAGATCTTCGAAGATGTCGTCGGCTTCGTGCGGCTCCAGGGCGGCTACACGGCCGGCTTCGGCAACGAGCCGCTGCGCATCATCGACCACTCCTTCATCGGCCCCGGTCTGGTGCGCGGCTTCGCACCGGGCGGCATCGGCCCGCGTGACGTGTCGAGCCCGTCGATCGCGCGCACGGGCGCTCTTGGCGGCACCACCTATTTCGGCGGCTCGCTGGAGGTTCAGTTCCCGATCCCGTTCGTGCCGCGGGAGGTGGGTATTCGCGGCGCCGTGTTCGCCGATGCCGGGACTCTGTTCGGTTTCGACGGCGGTCGGGCAACCGGGGCTGTCTGCCCGGCCGGATCCAAGGCACGTTTCTTCGACGCCAATCGCAACGGTGTCGCAGATCCCGGCGCGCCGGGCATCAGCGAGATCGCCTGCGTGCGCGACAAGAACATCATCCGCTCGTCGGTCGGCGCGTCGATCCTGTGGCAATCGCCGCTCGGCCCGATCCGCTTCGACTACGCCTATGCCCTCAGCTACGACAAGGGCGTTCGTGATCCGGGTACCGGCCAGCGCTATGGCGGCGACCGCGTGCAGGAGTTCCGCTTCTCCGGCGGAACGAGCTTCTGAGGGAGCGTGACGGGGGCGGCCTTGCCGCCCTTCGTCGGCCTGCGTGCGAAATGCCCGCCCCGGTGTTTTATCACGATCAGCGGGCGCTGACCCTCGCCTCCGTCGCCGCGCTGATCGGCGCGACGCTTCCCGAAGGAGCGGATGGCGGCCGGGTGCTGCGTGCTGTGCGTCCTCTGGATGCAGCCGGCCCGCATGACCTCGCCTACATGGACAATCCGCGCTACGCGGCGCAGCTCGCTGCCACCCGTGCCGGCGCCGTGATCCTGTCACAGCGTTTTGCCCGGCATGCGCCGGATGGCACGGCTGTTCTGATCGTGCGCGATCCGCAGCGCGCCTATGCGCGCTGCCTCGCCGAGATGACGCCCTCTGCCATGCGCCCGCGCTCCCTTTTCGAGGCGCAAGGGGTTGGTCCGGGCGCCTTCGTCCATCCTTCGGCACGGCTGGAAGCCGGTGTCATCGTCGATCCGGGCGCGGTGATCGGGCCGAGAGCGGAAATCGGCACGGGCACCGTGATCGCGGCCGGCGCCATCATCGGACCGGATTGCCGCATCGGCCGCGATGTGTCGATCGGCGCCCAGGCCAGCGTTCAGTTCGCGCTGATCGGCAACCGCGTCATCCTGCATCCGGGTGTGCGCATCGGGCAGGATGGCTTCGGCTTCGCCATGGGGCCGCAAGGACACCTGAAGGTGCCACAGGTCGGGCGCGTCATCATCCAGGACGATGTCGAGATCGGCGCCAACACCACCATCGATCGCGGCGCGATCCGTGACACGATCATCGGCGAGGGGACCAAGATCGACAATCTCGTGCAGATTGCCCACAATGTGGTGATCGGTCGCCATTGCATCATCGTCTCGCAAACCGGCATCTCCGGCTCGGTGACGATCGGGGATGGCGTGGTGCTTGGCGGGCGCGTCGGCACGGTCGGCCACGTCACCATCGGGGCTGGCGCGCAGATCGCGGCGTCAAGCAATGTCGCGACCGACGTTCCCCCCGGCGTCCGCTGGGGTGGCACCCCGGCCAAGCCCATGCGCGAATGGCTGCGCGAGATCGCGCTGGTCAATCAGATGGCCGCGCGCCACGGAAAGGGACCGGCGGGCGAGGGAGATCCATGAGCGAAACGATCAAAACGACTGCAGCGGGCGAGCCGCAAGATGGCAACGGGCCCCGCACCGCGACCGGCGCGGACATTATGAAGATCATGCAGCTTCTGCCGCATCGCTATCCCTTCCTGCTGATCGACCGGATCGAGGAGATCGACGCGGACAATTACGGCGTCGGCGTGAAGAACGTGACCTTCAACGAGCCGCAGTTCCAGGGGCATTTCCCGGCGCAGCCCGTGATGCCCGGGGTCATGATCATCGAGGCGATGGCGCAGACGGCGGGCGCGATGTGCGTGCTGGCCCGCGGCCCCGATCGACCACCGCCGAAGCTCGTGTATTTCATGACGGTCGACGCCTGCAAGTTTCGCAAGCCGGTCGGCCCCGGTGACGTCATGAGGCTGCACATGACCAAACAGCGCCAGCGCCGCAACATGTGGTGGTTCCGCGGCGAGGCGAAGGTCGAAGGCGAACTCGTGGCGGAAGCCGTGATTTCGGCGATGCTGGTCGAGAACGACGGCTGAGCCGGCATGGGCATCCATCCCACGGCCATCGTTCATCCGGACGCAATCATCGGGGATGGAGCGTCCATCGGTCCCTACTGCGTGATCGGCGCGCACGTGCGCATCGGGGCAAATTGCGACCTCATCAGCCATGTGGTGGTGGATGGTCACACCGAGATCGGGGAGGGCTGCCGCATCCACCCCTTCGTGGTGTTGGGCCATGGCCCGCAGGACATCAAGTACAGGGGCGAACCATCCCGCCTGACGATCGGGCGCAACTGCGTCCTGCGCGAGCACGTGACCATGAACACCGGCACACCGAAGGGCGGGCTGCACACCCGTGTCGGCAACAACGGCTTCTTCATGGTCGCAAGCCATGTCGCGCATGATTGCGTGGTGGGTGACAACGTCACGCTGGTGAACAACGTCATGCTGGCCGGCCACTCCCAGATAGGCGACAACGTCATCATGGGCGGCGGCTCGGCCGTTCACCAGTTCACGCGTGTCGGCCATAACGCCTTCATCGGCGGTCTGGCGGCGGTGGAGCACGATGTGATCCCCTATGGAATGGCGATCGGCAACCGGGCTTACCTTGGCGGTCTCAACATCATCGGCCTGAAGCGCCGTGGCGTCTCGCGCGCCGACATCCACGTCTTGCGCGCCGCGTTCCGCCAGCTCTTCGCTCCAGGCAGGACGTTGGCAGAGAATGTCGACGCCGTCGCGGCCGCCTTTCCAGATCAGGCGATCGTCGGCGAGGTGCTGGCATTTGTTCGGGCGGGCGGCAAGCGGCGGCTTCTCACGCCGCGTTCCGGCTCCGGCTCAGCGCTCGAACCGGGCGACACGGCATGAGCGTCGGGCCCGTCGGGCTGATTGCGGGCGGCGGCAGCCTGCCGCTCGAAGCGGCCCTGGCCGCGCGCGCTGCAGGTCGCGAGGTCTTCGTGGCGGCCTTGCGCGGCAGCGCCAGGGAAGAGGCCTTCGCGGCTTTTTCCTGCGAGGGCTTCGGGCTGGGGCAGCTGGGCGCCCTGCTCAAGGCGCTGCGCAACCGCGACATCTCCGATGTCGCGCTGATCGGGCAGGTGGTGAGACCCGGGCTCGCGGACCTGAAGCCCGATCTCGGACTTGTGCGTCATCTGCCGGCGCTCAAGGCCGCGTTCGAGCGAGGGGATGATGGTCTTCTGCGCGGCATCATCACGATCCTGGAAGATGAGGGCCTGAACGTGCATTCCGTGCTGGAGCTGGCGCCGGGCCTGACGGCTATAGCGCCGGGTCCCATCGGTCGGCACCGGGCCGATGAGGCAGCACGTCGACAGATCGACCTCGCCAGCGCGGCGCTCGACGCGGTGGCTGCGCTGGATATGGGCCAGGCGGCGGTGGCGGTCGGCGGGCGACCGGTCGCGATCGAGGGTCCGGAAGGAACCGACGAAATGCTGGCGCGTGTCGCCCTGATGCGCGAGCGTCGGCGCCTGCGCAATGCTGGCGGGGTGCTGGTCAAGCGCCCGAAGCGTGGCCAGGATCTGCGCGTCGATCTCCCCGCCATCGGGCCATCCACGGTCAAGCACGCCCGCGAAGCCGGGCTTCAGGGCATCGCCATCGCCATGGGCATGACGCTCATCGCCGAACGGACAGAGACGATCCGGCTGGCGGATGCGGAGGGGCTGTTCATCGAGGCGCTGCCATGATCGCCGATGACGAGTTGGCTCGTCCTTTTCGGCTGTTCGTCGTCACCGGCGAAACATCGGGCGACGAGCTCGCGGCCGCCTTCGTGCGGGAACTGCGACATCGGCTGCATCCGCGGCCTGTCGAGCTCGATGGCGTTGGCGGTCCGGCGTTGCAGGCTCTGGGTCTCTCCTCGCGTTTTCCGCAGACCGACATCCAGCTGATGGGCGTGCTGGCGGTGCTGAAGCGGCTGTTCACCGTGCTGGGCCGGATCCGCGACACGGCCGACGCGGTGCTCGATGCCAGGCCTGACCTGCTATTGACCGTGGACGCGCAGGATTTCTCGATGCGCGTGGCGCGGAAGGTGAGGGCGGGCAACCCGGCCATTCCGATCGTGCATTGGGTTGCCCCGACTGTCTGGGCCTGGCGACCGGGTCGGGCCAGGGCAATGGCTCCCCATACCGACCGGCTGCTCGCCTTGCTTCCGTTCGAGCCGGGCGCGTTCGCCGCGCTCGGCGGGCCGCGCACGATCTATGTCGGCCACCCGCTGAAGGACATCGAGCCACAGTTGAGGCCGTCGCCTGAGGACGAGATCACGCGCGCAAATGCTGTTGCCCCGGTTGTGCTGCTTCTGCCCGGCAGCCGCCGCAGCGAGATCAAGCATCTGCTCCCGGTTTTCCGGGATGCCGCACGCATCATCCACGCGCGCTACCCGAAGGCGCATCTTGTGCTGCCAGCGGTTACGCATCTTGCAGACACGATCGAAGCCGATGTCGCGGGCTGGCCGGTCACGGTCGAGGTCGTGAGAGGCGATGCCGCGAAGCGCGCCGCATTCCGGCGGGCGCGGGTGGCGTTGGCCGCGTCAGGAACGGTGACGCTGGAACTCGCCTTGGCGGGCGTGCCGCTGGTGGGGACCTATCGCGGCCATCCGGTCGAGGCGGCTCTGGCGCGCCGGCTGATCCGGTCGCACAGCGTCCTGCTCTGCAATCTGGTGCTCGGGCGAAATGCCGTGCCGGAACTGCTGCAGGCCGCCGCCGCCGCACAGGCTCTCGCCGAAGCGACGATGGCGCTGATCCCGGACGGACCGGCGCGCGCTGCCCAGATCGAGGCCTTTGCCGAGATTTCCGCGCGCCTGGCCTTGCCGCATGGCCAGTCATCGGCAGCGCTTGCGGTGGCGACGGCGCTGGAGGCCGTCACCGAGCGTGCCATGAGGTTTTCGGCCCCGCCACGCTGACCATGGCCGCCCCGATCTGTTCGAGGGTCAGCTCTCCATACCGCCGGTGGCGAGGAATTTCTCAAGCCAGTGAATATCGTAGATGCCGTTCTGGATATCCTGGTTGCGCACCAGCTGCCGAAACAGCGGCAGGGTCGTCTCGATGCCGTCGACCACGAATTCGTCCAGTGCGCGGCGCAGACGCATCAGGCACTCGGTGCGGGTGCGGCCGTGGACGATCAGCTTGCCGACCAGCGAGTCGTAGTGCGGCGGAATGGAATAACCCTGATATGCGGCCGAATCGACCCGCACACCAAGCCCGCCCGGCGTGTGGAACGAGCTGATCTTGCCCGGTGACGGCCGGAATGTGGACGGGTGCTCCGCATTGACACGGCATTCGATGGCGTGGCCTTCCAGCACGACATCCTCCTGCCGGATCGACAGCTCCGCCCCGGCGGCGATGCGGATCTGCTCGTTGACCAGATCGATGCCGGTGATCATCTCGGTCACCGGGTGCTCGACCTGGATGCGGGTGTTCATCTCGATGAAGTAGAACTGGCCGTCTTCGTAGAGGAACTCGACCGTGCCGGCGCCCAGATAGCCCAGCTCCCGCATGGCGCGGGCGACCGTCTCGCCAATGCTCGAGCGCATGGAGCTGTTGAGGGCGGGCGAGGGGCCTTCCTCCCACACCTTCTGGTGACGGCGCTGGAGCGAGCAGTCCCGCTCGCCAAGGTGAATGGCATGGCCCTTGCCGTCTCCCAGCACCTGAATCTCGATGTGGCGCGGCTTCTCGAGATATTTCTCGATATAGACCGCATCGTCGCCGAAGGCGGCCTTGGCCTCGGAGCGCGCTGTCTGAAGCGCGACGACGAGGTCCTCGCGCGAGCGCGCCACCTTCATGCCCCGACCGCCGCCGCCGGCCGCCGCCTTGATGATCACGGGAAAGCCGATGTCGGTCGCAACGCGGATCGCCTCGTCGTCGTCGCTGATGCCGCCTTCAGAACCGGGGACGCACGGGATGCCGAGACGCCGTGCGGTTCGCTTGGCTTCGATCTTGTCGCCCATGATGCGGATGTGCTCCGCCTTGGGACCGATGAAGGCGATGTTGTGCGCCGCCAGCATGTCGGCGAAGCGGGCATTCTCGGACAGGAAGCCGTAGCCGGGATGCACCGCATCCGCGCCGGTGATCTCGCAGGCGGCGATCAGTGCCGGAATGTTGAGGTAGGAATCGCGCGCGACGGGGGGGCCGATGCAGACGCTCTCGTCGGCGAGCCGCACATGCATGGCATCCGCATCGGCCGTGGAATGGACCGCGACGGTTGCGATACCGAGCTCCTTGGCAGCCCGCAGCACGCGCAGCGCGATTTCGCCCCGATTCGCGATCAGGATCTTGTCGAACATGGCCCACGCCCCGCTCACGCGATGACCACGAGCGGCTCGCCGTACTCCACCGGCTGCCCGTCATCAACGAGGATCGCGGTCACGGTTCCTGCGCGAGGGGCGACGATGTCGTTGAAGGTCTTCATCGCCTCCACGAGCAGCAGCTTGTCGCCCTCCTTCACGACGGACCCGACCTCGACGAAGGGTTTGGCTTCCGGTGACGGGCGACGATAGACCGTTCCGACCATGGGAGACTTGACGGCCCCCGGATGGGCCGCCGGGGCAATCGCGGGCGCAGGCTCAACGGATTTCGGAGCCGCCGCTGCGGCAGCTACGGGCGGCATGGCCGGAGCTGCGGCCACGGCCGAAGCGGCCTGCACCGTCAGGTTGATCTGCCGAGCGACCCGGATCTTCAGATCGCCCTTCTCGACCTCGATTTCGGTCAGGTCGGTCTCGTTGATGAGCCTGGCGAGCTCGCGCACGAGATCAGGGTCGATCGGGCTCTTGATGGCCATGGACAGTCCAGCTCCGATGGTGTTGGCGACGCGAGGCCGATCCGGCCCAAGCGTCCGCCTGAGGCAAGCGCACAACCCAGCTTCCGATGGGAAGCCGGCGCGCTGCTTTACGCACAAACCGCGCGCAAGGAAAAGGGGAGGCTCGGGACAGGTGTGAACGAGGACAGCTTCGGCGGCCTCAGGGGCAGTTCGTCTTGCCGCATTTGCGGACGTTGGCGATCCGCCCCTTCAGCTGGTCCACGCCCACCGCACCGAAAATGATCTCGTCGGCGATGATGAAGGCCGGCGTGCCGGTCAACCCGAGGCGGTCGCCCAGCACCACCGTCTCCTCGATGATCGCGCGGGTCGCCTCGCTCTCCATGTCGCGGCGCAGCTGATCGACATTCGCCCCGTTCTCGCGCGCGACCTCGATGGCGCGCGCTCCGTTGACACGGCCGCGCGTGGCCATCAGTTGGCTGTGGAACGCCCAGTATTTCTCGCCCTTGAGCTGGTTCTTGGCTGCAACAGCGACGCGGCTGGCTTCCACCGAGTCGGGACCGAGCACGGGGAAATCCTTCAACACGACCTTCAGCTTCGGATCCTGCTTCATCAGCTCCTGCATGTCCACCAGCGACCGCTTGCAGAAGCCGCAGTTGTAATCGAAGAACTCGACGACGGTGACGTCGCCCTGCGGATTGCCGGCAACCGCACTGTTCGGCGATTCGAAGATGGTGGCGCGCTCCGTCACCAGCACCTGTTTCTGGGCGTCGAGCTGGGCCTGCTGCTGGCGCTTTTCGAGCTCGACCAGCGCATCCTGGATGATCTCGGGGTTGCGCAGCAGCACATCCTTGATGATCGCCTCCAGCGCCGAGCGCTGATCGGGAGTGAAGGGTTGCGCAGCCGCCTGCTGGGCGGATGCCGGCACCGCGACGAGCGCTGCACCGAGGCCGAGAAGAACTGCTGCCGTGGAGCGCCAGCGCCGCGGCGCGAGAAACTGCGGGGTCATCCGGTGGCCTTTCCTGTTCGGGCTCTCCACCCTCGCTATCACGAGCGGGGCGGTCGATAATTCACGATGTCATCAGCGCGCAGGGCGCCGGGCGAGCCGGGAGCCAGCTTTTGCAGCGCGCGCGTCGCCTGCGTCTGCGCCGTCACGATGTCGCCGTCAAGAAAGGCCGCCTGCGCAGCGGAGAGCTCCGCCATGCCGATATTGCCCTTGCGGGCGTAGGCGGTTGCGAGGTCGCGATGCGGGTCCGACAACTCGCGCTCGCGCTGGGCGGCGACCGACAGCTCGCGGATCGCCTCGTCGAGCGAGCCTCCGCCATTGAGCAGCGCCCGGCCCAGCATCGCCCGGATCAACCCCGATCCCGGCGCGGCGCGCGAGGCCCTGCGCAGTGGCTCGATGGCGGCGCTGGCCCGGCCGCTCTCCAGCAGGATCTGCCCGCGCAACTCATGGAAATGCGGGTTGCCCGGCTGCTCGCGCAACAGCGAATCGATGCCCGCCAGCGCATCCTGCAAACGCCCGGAGCGATGCGCGGCGATGGCGCGGGCGTATCGGGCCGGGCCGGACACATCATGCGGCGGATAGCGGCGCGCCACCCCATCAACCCGCTCGGTAAAGCCGATCAGCTTGGCCCGGGCGAAGGCATGGCGCGCCTTCAGGGCCGGGGGATCGGTCTTGCCGAAGTTCGGACTCGCCTTGGCCAATTGCTCGAGCTGCGCGATGCGCTCCTGCGGCAACGGATGGCTGAGCTGGTAGGGATCGAGCGCCCGCGAGGCGAACAGACCGCTTTCCGCGAAGCGCGCGAAGGTGCGCAACATGCCTTGCGCGCTCTGCCCGGTGGCATCGAGATAGCGGACGGCGGCGCGATCCGCCGCCTGTTCCTCGGAACGCTGATAGGCCAGAAGGCTGCGCCGCGCGATTTCGGGCCCGGCCGTGACGGTTCCCGCCGCGCCCAGCCCCGAATTGCCGATGCGCCCACCGGAGGTCGAGGTCCCCGCGACGGCTGCCACGCCGGCCAGCGCCCCGACGACGGCGAGGATCTGCGCATTGGCAAGCTCCTGCCTCAGCCTCGCCAGATGTCCGCCCGCGATGTGACCCGTCTCGTGCGCGATGACGCCGATCACCTCGTTCGGCGTCTCGGCGTCCATCAGGACGCCGATGTTGAGGAACATGCGGCGGCTCGACGCGACAAAGGCGTTGAAGCTGCGATCGTTGATCAGGATGATCTCGGGCGCGCCGCTGCTGATGCCCGCGGCGCGAAAGATCGGCGCGGCGTAGTCGCGCAGGAGCTGTTCGATCTCGGTGTCCCGGATGATCGAGATGCGCTGCCGCTGGCTGGCCTGCGCGAGGGCAGCGCCGAGGCCGTGCAGCGCAAGAACGGCGGCCAATGCCACGACGCCAGCGGCGCGCGTCAGCTTGCCGGACGATGAAGCAAGGCTGCTGGACAGGGCAGGGCGCTGGGGCATGGCGTCGACAGGAATGGGGGACCGGGACGGTTTCGCTTCGCCCTCGATTGTTATCGGGGTAGGAGCCCTTGAAGGCAAGAATGCGACCGCGCTATCGCGTGCCTTCACCCGTTCGTGAGGACCGCCGTGCCACCTGACCAGCCCCTGCGTCCCTCGCGGCGCTCCGAAGGCGTTTCGCCATTCATCGTCATGGATGTGATGTCGCGCGCGGCAAGCATCGAGCGCGGCGGCGGCTCGGTCGTGCATCTCGAGGTCGGTCAACCGGGGCATCCCGCCCCGCGCGTTGCGCGTGAGGCGGTGGCGAGGGCTCTGGCGGCGGGCGGGGGAGGCTACACCGAAGCCCTCGGCATGAGGCCGCTGCGCGAGCGGATCGCGCAGCACTACCGCGACTGGTATGGTGTCAGCGTTTCGCCCGAGCGTGTGGTGGTGACGACGGGCTCGTCCGGCGGTTTCACGCTCGCCTTCCTTGCGATGTTCGACTCCGGCCAGCGGGTCGCGATCGCGTCGCCCGGCTATCCGGCCTATCGCAACATCCTTGGTGCCCTGGGGCTCAAGGTGGTCGAGATTGCCACCGGACCCGAAGGTCGCCATGCGCTCACGCCGCAGGCCATTGCGACGGCGCACGAGCAGACCGGCCTGTCCGGCGTGCTCGCGATGAGTCCCGCCAACCCGACCGGCGTGGTGATGGCGCCGGAGGCACTGAAGGCGCTCGCAGCAAGCTGTCGCGAACGGGGGCTGTGGTTCATCTCGGACGAGATTTATCACGGGCTGGTTTATGAGGGCCGGGCCGAGACGGCTCTGGCGTTCGATGACGATGCGGTCATCATCAACTCGTTCTCGAAGTATTTCTGCATGACCGGCTGGCGGGTCGGCTGGATGGTCGTGCCCGAGCGGCTGGTGCGTCCCATCGAGCGGCTCCAGCAGAACCTCTCGATCTCGGTGCCCTATCTGAGCCAGATCGCAGCTCTCGCCGCCTTCGACGGGCAGGACGAGATGGAGGAGGTGCGCCAATCCTACGCCCGCAATCGCGCCGTGCTGATGAACGAACTGCCCGCGATCGGGCTCGGCGATTGCCTGCCTGTCGATGGCGCATTCTACCTCTATGCCGATGTGTCGCGTCTGACGAATGACAGCATGGATTTCTGTCGGCGCGCCATCGAGGAGGCGGGAGTCGCGATCACGCCGGGGCATGATTTCGACACGGCCAACGGTCATCGCCACGTGCGACTGTCCTTCGCCGGATCGGAGAGCGACATTGTCGAGGCGGTGCGGCGGCTCAAGGGCTGGCTTGCCTGACCTGCAGCCTCGTGAAGGCAACCGGTGTCAGATGGCCGGCAAGCGGATGGGCATGGTCTGCCCGTCACAACCGCTTGCCATGCGGGCCGGCGGCTGGCATCCCCAACAGCAGACGGAGCACGGGCAACATGGTTCTGCTGATTCTGGGTCTGGTCCTGTTTCTGGGGATGCATGCCTTCACGATGGCGCGCGAACCGCGCGCCGCGCTGATCGGCAAGATCGGCGAGGGCCGCTACAAGGGCCTGTACGCGGTCGTGTCGACCGCAGGCCTCCTGCTGATCGTCGCCGGATACGGCGCCTATCGCGCGAGCGGCTATATTCAGGTCTGGAGCCCGCCAGTCTGGTTCGGCCACCTGCTGCTCATCCTCAACCTGCCGATCTTCGTGCTGCTGGCGGCGAGCAGGTCGGGCGGCATGATCGAGGCTACGGTCAAGCATCCGATGCTGCTGGCCGTGAAGATCTGGGCGTCCAGCCATCTCCTCGCCAACGGCGATCTGGGATCCATCCTGCTGTTCGGCGGGTTTCTCGCCTGGGCGGTCATGGCGCGCATCTCGCTGAAGCACCGTGCAGGCGTCAGCGTGCCGGCGAAGCCCGCCGGTTTCACGCAGCGCGACTGGATCGCGCTCGGCGCCGGCCTCGTGCTGTGGTTCGTCTTCGCGCGCTGGCTCCATACCTGGCTGATCGGCGTGTCGGCTTGGCCGGGGCGCTAGGCGGGTGTCGCAACAGCCCGACATCCCCTTCGGCTTCACGCTGACGGGACAGGACGGCGCCGCCCGCACGGGCGAGATCCGCATGCCGCGCGGCGTCATCCGCACGCCGGCCTTCATGCCGGTGGGCACGGCTGCGACCGTCAAGGGGATGTATCCCGACCAGATCAAGGCGCTCGGCGCGGACGTGGTCCTGGGCAACACCTATCATCTGATGCTGCGCCCGACGGCGGAGCGCATTGCCAGGCTGGGCGGGCTGCACCGCTTCATGAACTGGCCCCACCCGATCCTGACGGACTCGGGCGGCTTTCAGGTCATGTCGCTGGCGAAGCTGCGCAGGATCACGGAGCAAGGCGTCACCTTCCAGTCGCACATCGACGGCTCGCGCCACGAGATGACGCCCGAGCGCTCGATCGAAATCCAGAACCTGCTGGGTTCGGACATCGTGATGCAGCTCGACGAATGCGTGGCGCTGCCCTGCGAGGACAGAGTCGCGGAAAAGGCCATGCTGCTCTCGCTGCGCTGGGCCGAGCGCTGCAAGGTCGCCTTCGGCGAACATCCCGGCCGCGCCCTGTTCGCCATCGTGCAGGGCGGCGCGGCGCCGGGCCTGCGCGTCCAGAGCGCGCGGGCGCTGGTCGACATGGATTTCAAGGGCTACGCGATCGGCGGGCTGGCGGTCGGCGAGCCGCAGGACGTGATGCTGGCCATGATCGAGACGGTCGAGCCGCATCTGCCGAAGGCCAAGCCGCGCTACCTGATGGGCGTCGGCACGCCCGACGATATCTGCCAGGCCGTTCGACGCGGCGTCGATATGTTCGATTGCGTGATGCCGACCCGCGCCGGCCGCCATGGCCAGATCTTCACGCGGTTCGGCCGGATGAACCTGCGCAACGCGCGCTTTGCCGACGATCCCCGCCCCGTCGATCCGGCCTCCACCTGCGTGGCTGCCAACAGCTATTCCCGCGCCTATCTGCATCACCTGGTCAAGGCGGACGAGATGCTCGGCAAGATGCTGCTGACATGGATCAACCTGGCTTATTACCAGGATCTGATGGCCGGACTTCGGGCCGCGATCGCCGCGCGCCGCCTCGATGACTTCATCGCCGAAACGCATGCCGGCTGGCGGCGCGGTGCGGAAGACGCAGGCACGGAGCCGAGCTGAGGCGAGGGGGCTTAAAGGAAGGCGGGCAGGGGCTTCAGCACCGTCAGCAGTCTTTCCGCCGTCAGGCCATGGCCATGGGCCGCCCCCGCGGCGCCATGGAGCCAGACAGCCGAAGCCGCGGCCTCGAAGGGTGGATGACCTCCCGCAAGGTGCGCCGCGATGATCCCGGCCAGCACATCGCCCGACCCTGCCGTGGCGAGCTCCGGGCCTGCATTGTCGTTGATCGCGGCCCTGCCATCCGGAGCGGCGATCACCGTATCCGGACCCTTGTAGACGACGACCGCCCCGCTCAGGCGCGCCGCCGCGCGCGCCTGCTCCACCTTGGAACGCTGAAGCTGCGGGGGCAGCGCGGCAAACCACGCGTCATCGGCCAGACGTGAGCCAAACAACCGGGCGAATTCGCCGGCGTGCGGCGTCAGGACCGTTCCGGATTGCGAGAGCGCCCGACGTCGCGTTGCCAGCGCGGCGAAGTCCTGCGCAAGCAGGGTGATCGAATCCGCATCGAGCACCAGCGGCGTCGGAAGCGCCAGTGCCGCATCGAGCCATGCCTTCGCGCCGTCATCGAGGCCGAGCGCGGGGCCGATCACCACTGCCGCGGGCCTTCGGTCGGCCGCGATTTTGTCAAGCTGCCCGGGCAATGATGGCGCCAGCATCACGGCCGTGACATGGGCGGCATGAACGAACAGGGACTCGGGCGAGCCATGCAGGGTCACGGCGCCCGCGCCGGCATGGAGCGCGGCCTGCGCGCTCAGCCGCGAAGCTCCGGTGCGCAGGGGCGGGCCGCTTACCACATGCACGTGACCGCGTTCGTATTTGTGAACGCCGCCAGAGCCCGACATCGTGCACAAGCTCGACCACAGGGCTGGGTGATTGCGCCACAGGGCAGGGGTGTCGGCGCCCGCGAGATGACGATCGGCAAGGCCGATCTGGGCGATACTCACCTCGCCACAGAGCTGTCGTCCCGGCCACAGGAGATGGGCAGGCTTGCGCCGGAAGAACGTGATGGTCCGAGCCGCCGCGCAAACCGGACCGAGCGGCTGGCCGCTGTCGGCAGCCAGCCCCGACGGCAGATCGACGGCAAGTATCGGCACGTCGGCCTTGGCCAAAAGCATCAGGATCTCTGCCTCGGGACCATGCAGCGCCCGCGCGAGCCCGGCGCCGTAGAGCGCATCGACCACGATGGACGCATCGCCCGGGCGAAATGCGGAAAGGGGCTCGACACTCGCCCCCCAACGCTCTCTCGCGCGTGCCGCTGCGGTATCGGGGGCGGGCGGTCGCAAGGCGTGAACGCGAACCGGCAGTCCCCAGCCAGCCAACACCCGAGCCGCGACATAGGCATCGCCGCCATTGCCCCCGGGCCCGCACAGGAGAGCAACGGGCCGGCCGTGCCGGCCCGCCTGCGTGACCATCTCGACCGCGACGGCTGCGACCGCATGACCGGCCGCCTCCATCAGTCGATCGATCGCAATACCCTCGGCACAGGCCGCGCGATCTGCGCCGAGACTTTCGGCCGCAGTGATCACACGCTCGGCATGATTGGGGCTTGTCCGCAGGGCCGTTTCATCCATGGCCGTATTCTGGCCCGGCCTCGCCGACGGAGCCAGCGGTGCGGGCGATCGGTCAGGCCGGCACAACGCTCACCACGCGGAAGGTGTGCATCTCGCCCTCCGGGTCACGAACCGAGACATATTCGCCGGGCTTGAAGGCGTGGTCGCCGAAACGATAGCCGGCCTCGTCATCATCATCGCTGGTCGCGTCGTAATCGAACCGCCAGGTGGCTCCACCGGCGCCGCCGGCCTTGTGGACGAGCAGCCCCCGCTGCGGCGGCTCGTCACCCCAGAACCGATGCACGAAGCATGCGCCGCGATGGGCCTGCCACGCATTCAGATCGATCCGGCCAGCGGCATCCAATGGCGCCACGATGGTATAGCCATGGCGCGCGGACCCCTCGGGAAACTCGCGCGTGCGGGCCAGATGCAGCGTGATGCGGGACAGGGGAGCCATGAGCCAATCCTTCGGCAGTCGCAACCTCGCGCCGTAATGACACGCGGCGCATCGAACAATGTGGCACGGGATGGCGGCATGTCGTTGACCTGGATCAGCGGCAGACCGACGGATCGCGCGATCCATGCGGGGAGCGACGCCATCTTCACCGCATCGGATTCGCATAAGACATATTATGGAACCATGCTGTTTGACTCAAGGTCGAGAGAACCGCGACAACCAATTCTGCGGACACAGATATGTCGCCGCGAGGGCTTGTCCGGCGCACAGCGCTTCAGTCCACGTCGCTGACGTCGCCGACGGTGGTGCCATAGACACGCTGGGCCAGCGAGGCTTCCATGAACGGGTCGAGGTTGCCGTCGAGCACGTCATCCGGGCTGGTCGATGTTGCGCCCGTGCGCAGGTCCTTCACCAACTGATATGGCTGCAGCACATACGACCGGATCTGGTGGCCCCAACCGATATCGGTCTTGGAGGCCTCGATCACGTTGGCCTTTTCCTCACGCTTCTGCAACTCGGCTTCGTAGAGGCGTGCCCGCAGCATGTCCCAGGCCTTGGCGCGGTTCTTGTGCTGTGAGCGCTCCTGCTGGCAGGCCACGACAATTCCGGTCGGCAAGTGGGTGATTCGCACCGCGGAATCGGTTGTATTGACGTGCTGGCCGCCCGCGCCGGACGACCGGTAGGTATCGATCCGGCAATCGCTTTCCTTCAGGTCGACCGTGATGCGGTCGTCGATCACGGGATAGACCCACGCCGAGGCGAAGCTGGTCTGCCGCCGCGCATTGGCATCGAACGGGGAAATCCGCACCAGCCGGTGAACGCCCGATTCCGTCTTGAGCCAGCCATAGGCGTTGTGGCCCCTGATCAGCAGCGTCGCCGACTTGATTCCCGCCTGCTCGCCCGGCTGGCTTTCGAGAAGCTCGACCTTGAACTTCCGCTTTTCGGCCCAGCGCGTGTACATGCGCAGCAGCATCTCGGCCCAGTCCTGGCTTTCGGTGCCGCCCGCGCCGGGATGGATCTCGAGATAGGTGTCGTTGGCATCCGCCTCGCCGGACAGCAATGTCTCGACCTGCCTGCGGGCCGCTTCCGCCTGCGCTGCCCGAATCGCGGCCTCGCCTTCGCTGATGCTGGCGGCATCGCCCTCCATCTCGCCAAGCTCGATCAGCGTGGCCGCGTCATCAAGGTCGCGCTCGAGGCGCTGGATGCCGGTGATCTGATCTTCAAGGGTCGTGCGTTCGCGCATCAGTTTCTGCGCGCGATCGGCATCGTTCCAGAAGTCCGGCTCCTCGGCGAGCGCGTTCAGCTCCGCGAGGCGCTTGATAGCCTGGTCGTAGTCAAAGATGCCTCCTCAGCAGTCCGATCGACTGCTTGGCGGCTTCGGCAAGAGACTGGATTTCGGGGCGCATGAAAGTCCATGAGGAAAGTGGAGAAGGCCGGTGCGAATACGAGACCGGCCCCTGTCCCGCGCTCAGTTAGTCAGCGCGGGCGAGGCTGTAAAGCGCTGGACAGCGCGTCCCGCTCAGTAGAGCCCGCCCGTGCCCGCGCCGACATTGCGGTCTGCCTCGGGCGAAACGTTGATGCCGCGACGCGCATTCGGATCGGACATTCCGATGATGGAATAGCTGTCCGGAGGCGCGGTCCCCGGCTTGAAGGCTTCCAGAAAGGCGCCCGGCCCGCTTGAACGCATGCCCGTGCGCAGATCGACCGGGATCAGCTTGATGTTCGGGGGCACGCGAAACGGCGTGTCAGGCTTGCCGGCGAGCGCCTGACGCATGAAATCCCGAAACACGGGCGCGGCATACTGACCGGCCGTTGCGGAATTGCCGAGCGATTTCGGCTTGTCGAAGCCAAGATACACGCCGACCGCCAGATCCGGCGAGAATCCGACAAACCAGACATCCTTGGCATCGTTCGTGGTGCCCGTCTTGCCGGCCAGCCGCTTGCCCACGTCCTTCACGACGGTCGCGGTGCCGCGCTGCACGACGCCCTCGAGCATCGAGGTGATCTGGTAGGCCGTGAGCGGATCGAGCACCTGCTCCCGGTTGTCGACAAGGCGTGGCTCGCGCTGACCGTTCCATCGCTCGGCCGAACAGCCCTCGCACACGCGTTCGTCGTGGCGGTAGATCGTCGTCCCCCATCGATCCTGGATGCGATCGATCAAGGAGGGCTTGATGCGCCGCCCGCCGTTGGCGAGCATCGCATAGGCCGTCGTCATGCGCAGCACCGTTGTCTCGCCGGCGCCGAGCGACATGGACAACACCGGCAGCATGTCGTCGTACACGCCGAACCGGCGGGCATATTCCGCCACCAGCGGCATCCCGACATCCTTCGCCAGCCGAACCGTCATCAGGTTCTTCGAATGCTCGATGCCGTAGCGAAGCGTGCGGGGGCCAGCCGGTTTGCCATCGTAGTTCTCCGGCTTCCAGACGCCGAGGCCGCCGCCCTGGTCGATCTCGATCGGTCCGTCGAGCACGATCGTCGAGGGCGTGTAGCCGTTGTCCAGCGCGGTCGCGTAGACGAACGGCTTGAACGATGAACCGGGCTGGCGCAGTGCCTGCGTCGCGCGGTTGAACTCCGACTGATCGTACGAGAATCCCCCAACCATGGCGTAGATGCGCCCGGTATGGGGGTCCATCACCACGATCGCGCCATTGACCTCCGGCACCTGCCGCAGGCGCGCGACGCCCGGGCGGCCCTGCACCGGCTCGACATAGACGACGTCGCCGACCTGGAAGAGCTGGCGCGCGTTGCGCCGCGTCCACCGGAACCCGTCGGCGGTGACCGTCAGCGTCTCGCGCTCGGCGGAGATCTGGTTGCCGGCCTCGCGACGCGGCTGCAAGCCGACGCGCGCCGTATCGGCGCCGACCTCCAGCACGATGGCGAGGCGCCAGGGCTGCACGTCCGCCAGCGCCGGCACCGCAGCCAGGGCAGGACCCCAGTCCCCTCCCCGCCAGTCGAGACGCTGGACAGGGCCGCGCCAGCCGCGCGCCTCGTCATAGCGAACAAGACCGTCGACCAGCGCACGGCGCGCCATCAGCTGCAGTTTCGGATCGAGCGTCGTGCGCACGGAGAGGCCGCCTTCATAGACCTTCTTCTCGCCGTAGCGCTCGGACAACTCGCGGCGGACCTCCTCGGCGAAGAAGCCGGCGGCCATGGCGTTCGGCGACACCTGGCGCGGGTTCACCCCGAGGGGCCGCTTTTTGGCCGCCTCGGCCTCCTCGCGCGTCACATGGCCATTCTCGGCCATGCGGTCGAGGACGTAGTTGCGCCGTTCCAGCGCGCGATCGCGGTTGCGGAACGGGTGCAACTCGCTCGGCGCCTTCGGCAAGGCCGCCAGATAGGCCGCCTCGTGCAGCTGAAGCTCGTGGACCGCCTTGTCGAAATAGTCGAGCGACGCGGCCGCGATCCCATGGCTGAGCCGCCCCGGTGTCACGGCCCCGAGATAGATCTCGTTGAGATAGAGTTCGAGGATCTTGTCCTTCGAATAGGCGGCCTCGATGCGCAGTGCCACCAGCGCCTCGCGAATCTTGCGCTCCATCGAGCGTTCGTCGCCGACGAGGAAGTTCTTCGCGACCTGTTGCGTGATGGTGGAGCCGCCCTGCAGGCGCCGTCCCGAGCCGCTGTTGCGCACCGCCTGCACGACCGCGCGCGCCAGACCCTCCGGATCGATGCCGACATGGCGGTAGAAGTTCTTGTCCTCCGCCGAAAGGAAGGCATTGATGACGAGCTTCGGCACAGCCTGAATGGGCAGATAGAGGCGCCTCTCCTTGGCGTATTCCGCCAGAAGCGTGCCATCGCCCGCATGGACGCGCGACATCACGGGCGGCTCGTAATTGCGAAGCTGCGCATAGTCCGGCAGATCGCGCGAAAAATGCCAAATCACCGCCGCGACCGCGGCGACACCGATCAGGAACACGACCGCGCCGGCCGCGAATAGCCAGCCGAAGAATCTCAGGACAAACCGCATCTCGTCCCCTTGCCCGACCCGCCTGGATCAGGTGAACCGCCATCGCCTCGCCGCATCGCGGCCGCCTCGCCACACGCCGCGACGCAGAAGGATTCCGCCGTGGACATGGCAAACAAACTCTTGATCGTTCTGCGTATCACGAAGCAGCCATCATGGCCACCGTGCAACACGGTTAAGGTGAAATCGAGGCGCGCCGACCGGAGCCCGCGGATTGTGCCTCGAAATGTCGCTCGATTGCGCGCGCGATCGCTTCTGCTGCGGCGCGCTGCCAGGCGGACGACGTCATCAGCGCGATGTCGTCGCGGCTTGACAGGTAGCCAAGCTCCAGCAGGATCGATGGCACGTCCGGTGCTGTCAGGACACGAAATCCTGCGGATCGCTGCGGGATCCTGTGCATCCTGATGGAACCGGACATTTCGGTGACAAGACGGGCGGCGATCGCCTGCGACAGCACCCGTGTTTCGCGACGCGCCAGATCCATCAGGATATCCGCGACATCCTCCTGCGGCTCGGTCGTCTCGACGCCACCAACCACATCCGCGGCGTTTTCCTTCTGCGCGAGCCGAGCCGATTCGGCGTCGGTGGCCCGCTCGGAGCCGGTGTAGATGGTGGCCCCCCTCACCTGTCGCGCCGCCGACAGCGAATCCGCATGCAGCGAGATGAACAGCGCGGCGTTAGCCTCCCGCGCGATGCGCACGCGCTCGGCAAGCGACAGGAACCGGTCATCGGCGCGCGTCATGAGGACGCGCACCCGGCCCGCCGACTCCAAAACATCGCGCAATTGTTGCCCGATGGCAAGCACGAGGTTCTTTTCCATGACAGCGCCGGCGACGGCGCCCGGATCGATGCCGCCGTGGCCGGGATCGATCACCACCAGTGGCCGCGTTTCCGCAGGGCTGGTTGGCGCCGGGCTGAGCGGCGCGAGCGCCTGGCGGGCACGTTCCGCCGCGCCCTCCTGCACCGCGGAGTCGAAGGCGCTGCGCGAGACGGGCTCGAAGTCGATGGTCCATTCATGCAGGCCGGGGCCGCGCGGGCGCATCTGCGACGAAACCACCCGCGCCGGTTGGGCGAGGTCGAACACCATGCGCGAGCGCCCTGGCGCCACCAGCCCGGCGCGAAACCCCGCAATCAGTCCCGCCCCGCCGGCCGGGCGGCGGGCAGGCGTCGGCATCGCCTGGAAGCTGACCTCATCGAGATCGGCAACCAGCCGCAACGGGTCCGCAAGCGCAACGAAGCGCGCCGCGACAGGCGCCGACAACGTGATCGTGAAGCGGGCACCCTGCCCTCGCGTCTCGAGACGCGGCTCGACGCCGAGAACAACCCCCGGTCGTCCGGGCAACTCTTGCGATGCAGCGGCCGGACGTGCGCCGTCTCTCGCCATGGCGGGCGGCCAGAAGGCGGCGATCCCGGCAGCGACGGCGCAAGCCAGCCGCCCGGCAGCACATGCGCGGCAGGCTGGTCTAAACACGGCGGCGATCATGCGCACCACGAGCATCCGCGCCAGCATGGGCATCATCGCTTCGACTTGCCAATGACCATGCGCTGTCTGTATGGGATTCGCGGGCGCGGCGCAGCGTCATTTGTCTGTCATCGTTCCGGCGAGCCTGGCCATCGTCGACGAAGCCAGATGCGACATCCCTTGCTGTTCGCATGGACCAGGGGGCGCCGCCAGCTCAAGGTCCATGAGATCGTGAGCGGCCATCCGGGAATGTCGAGACGGCGCTGTTGCGCCGCCATCTCCGGGTCGACCGCAAGCGTGTCGCAAGGCTGTCGGCCGTAATGCCGATGGCGACAGGTGCGGAACGAATGTCGAAGGCTATGGCGCAGCCGCGCCAGCCCACCCTTCGGTTGATGGCCACGGCCCTGCGCCAGAGTGCGCGGGCCAATCCGCTCCCCTCTATCCCCAGCAATCCGGCTGATATCGTTCAGCCTCGCGTCCGTCTGTCCCGCCTCGCGACAGGGCTGCTCGCCCGTCGAGACGCCGGCCTGCGGAGGCGCATCAAGGTTCAGACCCATGGCAAACAAGATGCTCATCGACGCAGGCCACCCGGAGGAAACCCGGGTCGTGGTTGTGCGCGGACAAAAGGTGGAGGAATTCGACTTTGAATCGGCCTCCCGGCGCCCGCTGAGGGGCAATATCTATCTGGCGAAGGTTACGCGGGTCGAACCGTCGCTTCAGGCCGCATTCGTGGAGTATGGCGGCAATCGGCATGGCTTCCTGGCCTTCGCCGAGATCCATCCGGACTACTACCAGATCCCCGTCGCCGACCGTCAGGCCCTGCTCGAGGAGCAGGCGCGCTATGCCGACGATGAGGACGAGGATCAGCCGCGCGAGAAGAATGGCCGTGGCCGCCGGCGCCGTCGTGGCGGCAAGGATGGCGCGAAGGAGAAGCGCGCCGCGCCGGATGAGAGCGTGAGTGCCCCGGTCATTTCGGAGGATGTTGCGGCTGCCGACAGCGGGGCGGACGCCGGGGCCGGCGAGGAACAACCGGAGCCCGCGGCCACTGCCGGCGACGATTCGCCGCCTGCGCAAGTTCCAGAACCCGACGGCACGGACGATGACGAGGACGACGCCCAGGGCGCTCTTCTGCGCCC
>CAZDUL010000136.1:0-6252 GCA_964508635.1 uncultured Allobosea sp.
GGATCGCCCGCCGCCGAAAGCTGCTGAAGCCGCTCATCCGTGTCGAAGAACCCGCGCTGACCCGCCATCGTCGCCATCCCCGCCGCGATCGAGATGGAATCACGCCAAGACGCTCAACGCCACCGGTTTTTCGAGGTGTCCTGTAGGCGATCCGCGCCGCCACGAAGACCATTGCCAACAGGTCGAGGCGCGCGGCCGGAACGGCCGTCAGCATCGCGGCGAGCACGGCGGCAGCGAAGAAGGGGAACGCCTCGAAACTGTTCTGGTGCGCGGCGTAGGCGCGGCGGCGATAGCCCTGAAGCGTCTGCGCCCAGTCGCGCGGGTTGTTGTTGTCGAGCTTCGGGCCCCACTTCGCAATCCCGACGGTGAGCACCGGCATGATTCCGGCCAGCAGCACGCACAGCAGGGCGAGGTTCATTGCATGCTCCAGTTCCCGCCCGGTCTCATTGTCCCTCAAGCTTACGCGCAGCAACCCTGTCCGGATTGGCCGGCCCCGCGGATCGCGGCCGCCATAGGCCCGCCATCGCTCTGGGCGCCACCCATGCGAGGCCGTTGTCCAGGGCCTCCGTGACCATGCTGGCCGGGGAGGGGCCGCAGATGCGCACCCGGCCACGGGCCTCATCGGCGCGGCGCTCGATGGTGAGGCCGCCCTTGCGGGCAAGGGCCAGCATGGCATGGTTGTCCGGCGCGCAGACGATCTCGAGCCCGCGGAAGCCGCGGTTACGCGCGGCTGTGAGCAGGCAATCGAGCAGCGCCCCGCCAAGACCGCGACCGCGCCACGGCTCCTCGATGCTGAAGGCGGCCTCCGCATGGTCGCGCGGAAGATCGAACAGCCCGTGCAGTTCGGCGGCGCCACGCACCACGCCGTCAATGACGCAGGCATAGACCAGCGATCCAATCCCGAAGGTGCGTGTTGCGTAGGCCGTCAATGCTTCATCATCCATCGGCATCCCGAAGCGCGACAGTCGCGACATCTCGTCGAGCCGGCACAGATGGCCGATGAAGGTCTCGCGTTCATGCAGCCAAAGGCGGCGGATCATGGTCGCGCCGGTCGATCGGATCGTCATTGCGTCGCATTCTCCGGATCTGCACCGGGCCCAGCGCGTGCGGCCCGCCGGTGTCAGGATGAAAGAGCGACTCCCCAGACATGTCCGATATTGTGCAACGCACCATCGACGGCAAGTGGGATCGCCTGACGGCTGCTTGCCGATGACGCCGCGCAAGGAAGGCCTGCACCCCGTCATGGGCCGGGTCTGGCCCCTTTGCCGAATTGCCCTGTTGCCCTGGCGTCGCTAGATAACCGGGTTCACCACTGTCTGGCTCGCCGGAAGGTTGGCCGTTTCCTGCCCCGCTGCATGCACGCCCCGGTTCATCGTCGTTCCATGCGAGAGGCCTATGACGCGCTGGCCCATGACGGCGTCATCGCGCCCGATCCGGCACAGCTCGCCCTGGTGTCGCGGCTTGACCGCCTTGCGGAGCGGTTGGAGGACGCCGAACTGGCCAACAAGAAGAGCGCGCTCGGCTGGCTGTTCGGCAGACGCAATCGCGACACGGACGAACCTGTGAAGGGCCTCTACATCTGGGGGCCGGTCGGTCGCGGCAAGACCATGCTGATGGACCTGTTCCACGAGCGGGTCCAGGTGCGGGCCAAGCGACGCGCGCATTTCCATGTCTTCATGGCCGATGTCCATGCCCGCATCCATGCCTTCCGGCAGAGGGTGAAGGCTGGCGAACAGCGTGACGGCGATCCGATCGCGCCGACGGCCCGCGCCATCGCGGCCGAGGCGCGGCTTCTGTGCTTCGACGAATTCACCGTCATCGACATCGCCGACGCGATGATCCTGAGCCGTCTCTTCGAGATCCTGTTCGCGGAAGGCGTGACGCTCGTTGCGACTTCGAATGTCGAGCCGGCGCGGCTCTACGAAGGCGGCCTCAACCGGGCACTGTTCGAGCCGTTTATCGCGCTGCTCGCTCGGAAGGTCGACGTGGTCCGACTCGACGCCCGCACCGATTTCCGCCTGGAGAAGCTGGCCGGCGCGCCGGTCTACCATCAGCCGCTCGGAGCGGCTGCGGTGACCGCGCTCGACGACGCCTTCCGCCGCCTCACCGGGCAGGAGCGCGGCGCCGCCGTCACACTGAACGTGAATGGCCACGCCTTTCCCGTGCCGCAGGCCGCCCAAGGCGTGGCGCGGGCCTCGTTTCGAGATCTCTGCGGCGGCGCCTTCGGGGCAAGCGACTATATCGCGCTGGCGCGGGCGTTCCACACGCTGGTGCTCGATGACATTCCCGAGCTCGCCGAAGAGGATCGAAACGAAGCCAGACGCTTCATCACGCTGATCGATGCGCTTTACGAGAACCACGTGAAGCTGGTCGCCTCGGCGGCAGCGCCGCCGCAGGCGCTCTACCGGGCCGATCACGGCCGCGAGGCCTTCGAGTTCGAGCGCACCGTGTCGCGCCTGATCGAGATGCAGTCGTTGTCCTATCTCGCACTGCCCCATGGCCGCCCCGATTCCAGCGCCAGCGGTGATGCAACCGGCCTTGTCGACACATGAGTCCTGTCAGCCCCGGACCGATGAGCGCCCTGAAAAGCCCGGACACCCCGACCGATGTGCGCCTGCTCGCCATCGCTTCGGAGCATCTGCGCCGGTTTGGCGCGAAGCGGCTCACCGTGGTTGGCGTCGCCGAGGCGGCCGGCATGACGCATGCCAATGTCTACCGATACTTCCCCTCGAAGGAGGCCCTGATCGACGCCATCGTCGACGGCTGGATCAAGGGGCTCGAGGCGAGGCTCGGGGACATTGTCGACGGTCCAGACCCGGCCGACGAGAAGCTCGAGCGCCTGATCGTGGCGCTTGCCCGCGCCAACCGCGATGGGTTGGTGGAGAACCCCGCCCTCTACGGCGCCTTCCGCGATGCGATGGTGGCGCGCCGGGCCGTGGCGCGGCGCCACCGGCTGCGCATCCGCACGCTGCTCGACCGCGTGATCGAGGAGGGCGTCACCTCCGGAGCCTTCGAGCCGCGCGACCGCGACAAGGCGGCCGTTTTCGTCATCGACGCCAGCTTCCGATTCGTGCACCCGGTCGCCGTGGAGCTCGAGGCCGACGTGCCGCAAACCCAGTTCGACCAGCGCCTCGGCAGCGTGATCAAGGTCACGTTGCGGGCCCTGACCGGCGGCGCCATCTAGTCGTCCTTGCATTACAACTAACGCAAATTGTTATATGTAGCGGTTTTTTCGTGTTGCGCCTTTTGCTCCCCAAGCGGCCGCAGGGACTTCTAACGCTCTGATTTTGCGATGTTTCATCAGGCGCCCCGGCGCGCATTCCATGGCATCCGAGCATCCCTGTGAAGCAGCCTGCGCTTGCCGCACCGCTCGCCTTGCGTCACAGAAGCGCCGGTATCGGGCGCTTTGAGCGGCGCCCACACGACTGACGCCAACAGCGGCCGGCGCCTCGACATCCGCGGCCGCACATCTGGGGGAACACGGTTCACATGGCCCGCAAGAAGATCGCGCTCATCGGCGCCGGACAGATCGGCGGCACGCTCGCCCACCTCGCCGGCCTGAAGGAACTCGGCGACATCGTGCTGTTCGACATCGCCGAAGGCATACCCCAGGGCAAGGCGCTCGATCTCGTCGAATCCTCCGCCGTCGACCGCTTCGATGCCCTCTACACGGGAACCAACGATTACAAGGACATCGAGGGCGCCGACGTCGTGATCGTCACCGCCGGCGTGCCGCGCAAGCCCGGCATGAGCCGCGACGATCTGCTCGGCATCAATCTCAAGGTGATGAAGGCAGTGGGCGAGGGCATCCGGCAGTATTGCCCCAAGGCCTTCGTGATCTGCATCACCAACCCGCTCGACGCGATGGTCTGGGCGCTGTGGAAATACGCCGGGCTCAAGCCGAACAAGATCGTGGGCATGGCCGGCGTGCTGGATTCGGCGCGCATGGCCTATTTCCTCGAGGAGGCTACCGGGGTTTCGATCAAGGACATCAACACCTTCGTCCTCGGCGGCCATGGCGACGACATGGTGCCGCTGGTGCGCTACTCGACGGTCGGCGGCGTGCCGCTTCCCGATCTGGTCAAGATGAAGTGGATCAGCCAGGAGCAGGTCGACGCCATCGTCGAGCGCACCCGCAAGGGTGGCGGCGAGATCGTGGCGCTGTTGAAGACCGGCTCGGCCTACTACGCGCCGGCAGCTTCCGCCATCGCGATGGCCGAGAGCTACCTGAAGAACCAGCGCCGCGTTCTGCCCTGCGCCTCCTACCTGAAGGGCGAATATGGCGTGAAGGGCATGTTCATCGGCGTGCCTGTGGTGATCAGCGACAAGGGCGTCGAGCGTGTCGTCAAGATCAGGCTCAACAAGGACGAGCAGGCGATGATGAACAAATCCGTCGCCTCGGTCGCCGGCCTGATCGAAGCCTGCAAGGCGATCGACCCGTCGTTGAAGGATTGAGCGTGAGCGGCTGACGGGCGGATGGCGCGCAGCCGACGTCTCGCACGAGCCCGTAACCCCCGGCCACCGACCAACTCATCATTCCCGTGCGGAGCACACGATGAACATCCATGAATACCAGGCCAAGGCCGTCCTCAAGGAGTTTGGCGCACCGGTCTCCGCCGGCTTTCCGGCCTTCACGGTCGAGGAGGCGGCGGAAGCGGCGAGGAAGCTGCCCGGCCCGCTTTATGTGGTGAAGAGCCAGATCCACGCCGGCGGACGCGGCAAGGGCAGGTTCAAGGAGCTTGGCCCCGATGCAAAGGGCGGCGTGCGCCTGGCGAAGTCGATCGACGAGGTGCGCGCCCATGCCGCCGAGATGCTCGGCAACACGCTGGTGACGCTGCAAACGGGTGCGGCCGGCAAGCAGGTCAACCGCCTCTACATCGAGGACGGTTCCGATATCGAGAAGGAGTTCTATCTCTCGATGCTGGTCGACCGTGCGACCAGCCGTGTCGCCTTCGTCGTCTCGACCGAAGGCGGCATGAACATCGAGGAGGTCGCCCACGACAGCCCCGAGAAGATCATCACCTTCTCGGTCGATCCGGTGACGGGCGCGATGCCGCTCCATGGCCGCAAGGTCGCCAAGGCGCTCGGGCTTTCGGGCGATCTCGCCAAGCAGGCCGAAACCCTCGTCGCCAACCTCTATCGCGCCTTCGTCGAGAAGGACATGGCGATGCTGGAGATCAACCCCCTGATCGTCACCCGGACGGGGCAGCTCAGGTGCCTCGACGCGAAGATCAGCTTCGACTCCAACGCGCTCTACCGCCACCCCGAGATCGTGGCGCTGCGCGACATCACCGAAGAGGACGAGAAGGAGATCGAGGCGTCGAAATACGACCTCGCCTATATCGCGCTTGACGGCACCATCGGCTGCATGGTCAACGGGGCAGGCCTCGCCATGGCCACCCTCGACATCATCAAGCTCTATGGTGCCGAGCCGGCCAACTTCCTCGATGTCGGCGGCGGCGCCTCCGAAGAGAAGGTGACGGCAGCGTTCAAGATCATCACCGCCGATCCGCAGGTGAAGGGTATCCTCGTCAACATCTTCGGCGGCATCATGAAGTGCGACGTGATTGCGCGGGGCGTGATCGGCGCGGTCAAGGCAGTGGGGCTCAAGGTTCCGCTGGTGGTGCGCCTCGAGGGCACCAATGTCGAGGAAGGCAAGAAGATCATCCGTGACTCGGGCCTGAACGTCATCCCCGCCGATGACCTCGACGACGCCGCGCAGAAGATCGTGAAGGCCGTTCAGGGCTGAAGGAACACCAGATGTCCATCCTCATCGACAAGAACACCAGGGTGATCTGCCAGGGCTTCACCGGCAAGAATGGCACTTTCCATTCCGAGCAGGCCATTGCCTACGGCACGCAGATGGTCGGCGGCATCTCGCCGGGCAAGGGCGGCATGACCCATCTGGGTCTCCCGGTCTTCGATACCGTCCAGGAGGCCGTGGCGGCGACCGGCGCCACCGCGACCGTGATCTACGTGCCGCCGGCGGGCGCGGCGGACGCGATCCTCGAAGCGATCGACGCCGAAATTCCGCTCGCGGTCTGCATCACGGAAGGCATCCCCGTCGCCGACATGATCAAGGTGAAGCGGGCGCTGCAGGGCTCGAAGACGCGCCTAATCGGCCCGAACTTCCCGGGCGTCGTCACAGCCGGCGAAATCAAGATCGGCATCATGCCTGCCAACATCTTCAAGCCCGGCTCGGTCGGTATCGTCTCCCGCCCCGGGACGCTCCCCGCCGAAGCGGTGTTCCAG
>CAZDUL010000137.1:0-6102 GCA_964508635.1 uncultured Allobosea sp.
CATCTCATGATCGCACCGGCGGACCCTTACCTCGAGGCCTTCGCCAGGGCGGGCGCCGACGTCATCACCGTGCATGTGGAGAGCGGGCCGCATCTCCACCGCTCGCTGCAGACCATCCGTTCGCTCGGCAAGCAGGTGGGCGTCACCTTGAACCCCGCGACGCCGCTCTCCGCGCTGGAGGCTGTCGTCGCCATGGTGGATCTCATCCTCGTCATGTCGGTGAACCCCGGTTTCGGCGGCCAGGCCTTCATACCGGAGGCGGTCGGGCGCGTGGCCGACGCCCGGGCCATGTGCCGGGCGAAGGGCGTCAACCCCCGCATCGAGGTGGACGGCGGGGTGAGCGCCGCCAATGCCGGGGCGCTCGCCGCCGCAGGCGCGGACACGCTGGTCGCAGGCTCGGCGATCTTCAAGGGCGGCGCCGCAGCCTACGCCGCCAACATCGCGACCATCCGCCAGGCGGCGGACAGCGCGGGCAGGGCCGCCGCATGAACGACCTCCCCGCCATCCGCGCCGTCGTGTTCGATCTCGACGGCACCCTCATCGACAGCGCGCCGGACATCACGGCGGCGTTGAACCACGCACTCGAGGCCGAGGGCCTCTCCCCCCTGCCGCTCGAGACCGTGCGCGGCATGATCGGCCATGGCGTCCGGGCGTTATGCGAGAAGGCGCTCGCGGCCTGCGGCGTCAGGACCGACCCCGAGCGGGTCGAGCGGCTCTTCGCTGTCTTCATGGATTTCGCCGGCCGCGACCCCGCATCGCGGACGATCGTCTATCCCGGCGCGCGGGAGACGCTTTCGGGTCTGCGCGCGGCGGGGCTGCATGTCGGCCTGTGCACAAACAAGCAGCAGGCGCTCGCCGGACAGGTGCTGGCCGCGCTCGGCCTTGCTCCCCTGTTCGATATCGTGATCGGCGGGGGAACCTATCCCATGAAGCCCGATCCCGCGCCGCTTCTGGCCGCCGCGGCGGCGCTGGGCGCGACACCGGCCGGAACGCTTTATGTGGGCGACATGGGCGTCGACCGGCTGACGGCACGTGCGGCGGGTGCGCCCTTCCTGGGCGTGGACCACGGCCATTGGCGGGCGGACGATCCCCATCTGCAGGGCGCCGAGGTCGTCCGCGACCTCCCCGCCGTACTCGAAAGGGCGCTGCGGCCCGCCGCCGCCTGAGGAGCCGCCATAATGATCCGCGCGCTCATCTTCGACGTGGACGGCACGCTGGCCGAGACCGAGGAGGCGCATCGCGAGGCCTTCAACGCGGCCTTCGCAGAGGCGGGGCTGCCCTGGTTCTGGACTGTGGAGGACTATCGCCGCCTTCTGACCACCACCGGCGGCAAGGAGCGCATCTTCCGCCATGTCCGTGAGACGGAGCCCGGGCGCGCATCGTATCTCGCCGGCCATCAGGATCCTTTCGTGGCGCGGCTGCATGCACGCAAGACCGAGATCTACACGGCCGCCGTGGCACGGGGCGGCGCTCCGCTGCGGCCAGGGATCGCCGCGCTCGTCGCCGGCGCGCGGGAGCGCGGGCTGAAGCTCGCCATCGCAACCACGACGAGCCGTCCGAATGTGGACGCACTGCTCGCCGCCCATCCCGACGCCCTGCCGGCCCACTGGTTCCAGGCGATGGCATGCGGCGACGAGGTGGCCGCCAAGAAGCCCGCACCGGACGTCTATCTGCTGGCGCTGGAGCGGCTGGGCCTCGCCGCGGAGGAGACCGTCGCAGTCGAGGATTCCGAGAATGGCGTACGCTCCGCCCGTGCGGCCGGAATCGCCGTCGCCGCGATCCCGAGCCTCTATTCGCGGGATGACGACTTCAGTGCGGCGGACTGGCGGCTCGAGAGCGCCGACCGGCTGCTGCCGATCGTCCTGGCCGCGTGATCGCGCCGCTGGGACGATGCTGACGCTCGGCCTCGACATCGGCACCTCCGGCATCCGGGCCGCCCTGTTCGATGCGCGCACCGGCCGGCTCGTCCGCTTCGCGCGCCGCGCCTATGTCCGATCGCAGGACCGCGCCGACCCGGACGTGTGGGAGGCGCTGCTGGAAGCCGTCCTCAGCGAGCTTGCGCCCGAGGCGGGCGCCGCCGAGCGCATCGCCATCGCGGGCACCTCCGGCACGATCCTGGCGGTCGATGAGGCGGGCCGCCCGCTTGGCCCCGCCAGCATGTATGACGAGGCGGCCGAGCCGCAGGATATGGCGGTCTGCCTTGCGCTGGCGCCGCAGGACAGTCCGGCACGCGGCACGGGCTCGCCGCTCGCCAGAGCACGGGGGCTCATCGCTCGCCATCCCGGTGCGCGGCTGCGCCACCAGGCGGATCACATCCTCGCGCTGCTGACCGGCGTGGGCGACATCACGGACGAAACCAGCGCGCTCAAGACCGGCTACGACCCGGCGGCGCGTGCCTGGCCGGACTGGACAGTGGCGGCCGGGTTGCCGGAGGCCGCGCGGCCGCGCGTCGTCCCGTCCGGCACGCCGGTCGCACCGGTGTCGGCCGCCTCCGCCCGCCGGTTCGGGCTCTCGCCCGAGGCCCTGGTCACGGCGGGGGTGACGGACGGTTGCGCTGCCTTCCTCGCTGCCGGGGGCGCAGGGCCAGGCGACGCCGTCGTCTCCGTCGGCTCGACGCTGGTCCTCAAGATCATGTCCGACCGGCCCGTCGCGGACCCCGCGCGCGGCGTCTACAGTCATCGCCTGCTGGGCCGCTGGCTGGCGGGCGGGGCCTCCAACGCCGGAGGCGCGGCCTTGGCGCGGCATTTCTCCCGGGCGGAAATCGAGCGACTGACCCCGCGGCTCGATCCAGACCGCCCAACAGGGCTGCTCTACCACCCCCTTGCCGGCCGCGGCGAGCGCTTTCCCGTCGCCGATCCTGCCATGGAGCCCATCCTGACGCCGCAGGCGCCCAGCCGGGAGGTCTTCCTGCAGGCGCTCCTCGAAAGCCTTGTGCGGATCGAGGCCGATGGCTGGCGGACGCTGGAGACGCTCGGCGCGCCGCCGCCCGCATCCATCCGCGCCGTGGGTGGCGTCCTGGCCAATCCGGTCTATCGCCGGCTGCGCGAGCGGGCCTTCGGCTCCCGGCTGGCGCCGGCCTGCCACGACGAGGCGGCCGTGGGCGCAGCCATCCTGGCCGCCCGGGGCGGAGAGACAGGCTGACCGCGCCCGGACCTGACAGCTTACGGGCCTGACTGGCCTATCGGCGCAGCGCCCGCCGCTGCGATATCCGGCGCCGACAGTCGCGTTGCAGGCCGTCTGTCGCGCGTGCGTCGTCAAGCCCAGCTCGGGCGCAATCTCGGCGCCCCGCCGCATTTGCAGGCAAGAGTGCGCCGCGCCGCAACAGGTGCTTCATCGGCATGAGGCGATTCCCCGATCGCCATGGCTGAACTCATCAGGCGCAGCGCTCGGCGGCCTACCCGCAACGGGGATGGATCGCAGGATTCACGCCAGCCCGCCAGCTCGAATTGCTGCCGCCCGATGTCTGCGCAACTTGCTCGATTGGAGCGCGAGGTTCGCAGCGAAGGCGCTGGTGCCGCAAGAGGGATTCGAACCCCCGACCCCCTCATTACGAATGAGGTGCTCTACCAGCTGAGCTATTGCGGCGACGGGAATGGCGGATACCAGCCTGTATCGCGGTTGGCAAGCGCGCCGCCGCCCAGCGCCCGCACCCGGCGCTGGCGAGGGATGATCAGCCGAACAGGCGCAACAGGCCCCGCTTGCGCGCCGCGGACGCAGCATCGGTGCCGCGATCATCCGGGCCGGGATCGTCGGGTAGCCTCATCGGCGGCAGCTCGGCAGCGGCCCGGGTCGGGTCGGTCGGCCCGGGCTCCCCGGAGGCTCCAGCGCCCCCCGACGCACCGGCCGCCTGATCCGGGATCTGGCTGTTGGCCGTTGCCGTCGCAGGCGTATCCGAGGCGCCAGCCTCGGCGACGATCGCGTCATCGGCCGCCGCCTTGGGCGCATCGCGGCTCATCCGGGCCGGGGGCGGGATGATGGGTTTGCGCTCATACCAGGCGGGAGCCGCCGGCTGCGATGGCGCCTCCGCCTCGGCGCGATCAGCCGGTGCCGGGGCCGATGCACCGGATCCCGGCGAAGCGTTGGCGGCAGCCGATGCAGCACCGGCTTCAGGCGACGACGCAGGAGCAGGAATTGCCGGCGAAGCAACCGGTTCCGCGACATCGACCGGCCCGGGGGCGGGAGGCGCGACAGCGGGCTGCACGGCGGTTGGCGGCTCGACGGCTGCGGAGGCTGGCAACAGCTCGACCAGCGCCGGTTCGTCGTTCAGCACGGGGCCGCCGATGGCCGGCGGCGGCGCGGTCCAGACGAAGGCGTCAAGCCTGCCGGAGACCGGCGACACCGGCAACCACCGCTGCGAGACGACGCCATCCGCAACCCACGCATGGTCTGGCAGCGCCCGTGTCGAGCGCTGCAACCACTCGCGCCCGCGCCCGCTGCTGCCGAACTCGCCATCCTCGATCGCCGCCATCAGCAGACAGGTCTTGACCGTGGGCGTGGCCGCAACCAGCGGCTGCAGCGCACTGCGGGCCTGTGCGAAATCACGCGCCTCGATGGCCGCCTGGGCCACGGCGAAGGCGCTTTCCGGATCGGTCGGCCGCAGCCGCATCAGTGCCTTCGCCTTCTGCAGGCGATCGCCCGCGCTGTCCCCCTGGCGCATCCGCACATAGACGCGGGCAAGATCGGGATGCGGCTGCTCGCGCCACGCCGCTTCCAGCGTGCGCGCAGCCTTGCGCAGATCGCCGCGCGCCGCCAGCATCCGCCCCGCCATGGCTGCCGCCGGGACCAGCCCCGGCGCAAGCTTGACGGCTTCCAGGGCGAGGGAGAGGGCGCGGGCCGGATCGCTCTCTTCACACGACAGGGCCTCCGCTGCCAGCAGCACGGCGCGGTGGCGCTTCGCTTCGGTGCGGTCCGTCAGTCGCAGCGCCGTGCGCCGCTCGACCGCCGTGCGCGCTTCGGACCACTCGCCGGCCTGTGTATGGAACTCGAGCAGCGCGTCATTGGCCCAGGCCAGGGACGGGACGAGGCGAACCGCCTCGTCGGCGAAGGCTCGCGCCGCCTTCTCGTCGCCGCGGCGGCGCGCCTCCACGAACAGGCCGCGCAGGCCGAGAACGCGGGTCTCCGGCTCATCGAGCATGGCCTTGAAGGCGGCCTCGGCCGCCGGCTTGTCGCCGCTGAGCTGGGCGGCCTGGGCGTTGAGCAGCAAGGTCAGCGGCTCGCCCGGAATCAGCTTGCTGGCATCGGACGCATATCGGCGCGCCGCAGCGGGATCGCCCGCTCCGACCGCGATCATGCCGCGCGATACCGCCTCGATCCCCCGGCTGCGACGGCGAGCGGCAGATGCGAACGAGAACGCCGTTGGCAGCCCCAGCAGGAACCGCACGACAGACCACAGCATCATGCCGAGCACGACCAGCACGCCGACGCCGATCGCCGCCACCGCAACCGTCGTCTCGATCGTCAGGCCGCCCCAGACGATCGTCACCTCGCCCGGCCGGTCGGCGAGCCAGACGGCGCCGAGCGCGAGCGCGGAGGCCGCCGCCAGAAAGATCAGAATCCGCCACATGCCGGAACCCCTGCCACCGCCGCTGCTGTCTGCCCTGCCGAACTCATGATCGCGCCAACGCCGAGACCGCCTCGTCCTGGATGGTCTTGAGTGCGGCCTCGACCTGTGCGCGACGGCCAAGCATCGCCTCGAAAGCGGCGCCCGCGCGCCGGGCCGGCTCGGGCAGCCGCGCGAAGGCGGCCTGCGCCGCAGCCATGTCGCCCCGTTGCAACGCCTGATCGATCAGCGCCGTCAGCGCCGAAGGGCTTGTCCCCTCGATGCTTCCGGTCGCGCGCACCCGCACCAGCCCATCCGTCAGACGCAGCAGCCGGTCGACCAGGCTGGGGTCCGACGCGACAGCCGTGTCAACCAGCAATTTCGGACGCACATCGCGGAAGGCTGCAGCCAGCGCCTGGCGCGAGGAAAGCTCGACGCCCGCCGCTGCGATCAGCTGGCTCGCCACATCCGCAGGAGCGCCCAGGGCCGCAAGTGCCCGCGCCTCCGGGCCAAATCCGCGCCCTTCGTCGATCGCCCGCGCCACGCCGCGACCGCCGCGTCCT
>CAZDUL010000138.1:0-6815 GCA_964508635.1 uncultured Allobosea sp.
GTGCGCACGGTGGGGAGAGCTGCGCGGCACGGGCCGCGCAGCGGCGGGGAGGGGGCGGAAGGGACCTTGCCCGGCGAGCACGCTGACCGGCGCAACCGTCTCGAGACGGATTTCGCCCGGGTCGGCCGCTTCGGCCGGCGCGGCCGACAACGCCACGATGCGCCGGAGCATGTCGACGACCAGGCCAGAGAGCGGCAGGTTCGACCAGGTCGTGTCGGCGGTGACGTGGAACAGCACGATGAGCCCCTGTCCGCGGCGCTCGGCGGTGACGATCGGCGTGCCGTCGGCCAGGGAGGCCCAGACCTTGCGCGAGAGGTCGCCATCGGGTTCCGCCAGGATCTGGCGCGTCACGGTCACTTCGTCGCGCGGTGTCAGATCGGTGAAGGGCGAGTCGCGCGTGAACGGGGCGAGCGTTTTCGGCCGGTCCCATGAGAGGGCTCCGCCGAGATTGCGTCCGCCGCGGCGCAGGCGCACGGGCGTCAGCTCATCATTGGCAGCAGCAAGTCGCGGTCCCGCGAAACGCACCAGCACCCCGCCGCGCTCGACGAAGCCGGTCACGCGCGCCGCCACCTCGCGGTCCAGTCCGCCGACATCGGCCAGCATCAGCACCGACAGGTTCTGGTCCAGCAACTGGCTGATCGGATCGGCGGCGCCCGGGCGAGGCTCGCGCACCTCAGCGAAGGGCTGCAAAGCGCGCGCCAGATAGAATGTCGGCGACAGGAGCGGCTGCGCGACATCGGCGGTAACGCCTGTCACGAGCCCGACACGCTTGCGCCGGTTGCTGTCGTCGACCAGCCAGACCGCGCCGGCCGAGCGCTCGCCGACGATATCGATTCGGGTGATGGCGTTGCGCACCTCGATGGGCAGGGCAAAGCTTGCCTGCGCTTCCGTTGCGCCGGGCCCGAACAACGCTTGCACCTCGCCCAGCACGAGGCCGCGCGCATCGCTGGCGCGAAGGTTCACGGTCGCCGGCGCACCGCCGGAGGCCCGCACCATGCGCACATTCAGGGCTTGCGGCGCGTTCTCGACCCCAGCGAGAAACAGGCGATGGTCGGCGCCGGGCAGGTAAGCCGTCAACCGCCCAAGCCGGGTCAGATCGCGCAACTGCTGGCTGAAGCTGTCATCCGCCGCCACGCGAACCCCGTCGCTGATCCAGGCCACGTCCGCATCGGGCGCGACCGTCAGCAGCGATCGCAATTCGTTCAAGTGTTGCGTGCGGTCCGGCATGTGCGGGCGAAGCGTCATGGCCCGAAGGCGCTCCTCGGCTTCCGCAGGGCTGCCGAGCGCGATCTGCGCCGGGGGCTCCGCCAGCCCCATCACCGCCACGGCGCGACCCTCCCGGCCCGCCTGCGCAACCAGGCTGGCCGCCAGATCGAGGCGCATCGTCCAGTCCCGGGCCGACGGCGCGCCATTGTCGACAAGGATCACCCGCGCGGCCCGGTCCGATACGGCCTGCGACGGCGCGGGCGGATTCAGCAGCGGGCCGGCGGCGGCCAGGATGGCCAGCGCGGCGATCAGCATGCGCAGCAGCAGCAGCCACCAGGGCGTTCGCGCCGCAGTCTGCCGCTCGGGCGCCAGGTCGGCGGCGATTTTCAGCGGCGGGAAGGCGATCGTCTGCGGCCTTGGCGGTGTGACGCGAAGCAGCCACCAGAGCACCGGCAGCGCAACGAGGGCGACGAGAACCAACGGGGCGGCAAAACCGATGGGAACGCCCAGCATCGAAGCCCCCCTTACGCCACCCGCGCATCGCGCGCGGAGCCCACGAGCGCGGCCACCCGCAAGGCGGCCTCGGCTGCCGGGCGGTCGGTGCGGTGGATCGTCATGGTCCAGCCGAGCTTGGAGCACTGGCTCTGGATGGCCTGCCTGTGCTCGCTGAGCCGCCGGCGAAAGGCGCGGCCCCAGGCCGAGGCATCCCCCACGTCCAGCTTCAGCGAGCCCTCGGCATCGACGATCTCGGCTTGTCCGGCATAGGGGAAGGTCTCCTCCACCGGGTCTGCGATCATCACCAGATGGCCGCGCCCTCCCTCCGCCGCGAGCAGCGCCACCGATTGCAGCACGCGTGCGGCCGGTGACAGGAAGTCGCTGATCAGGATCGCCTCATCCAGTCGCCCGATGGGTCGCGGCGGAGGCAGGTCCGCAGCGAGACCGGCGGTGTCGAGCGCCAGGATCTCCGACAGGCGCTCGACGATGCGACGGCTGGCCAGCGGGCGGCTGACGCCGAGCAGGCCGACCCGTTCGCCTGCATCGACCAGGGCGTCCGAGAGGGCGAGACCCAGCACCAGCGCCCGATCCACCTTGGAGCTCATGGCCAACGATGACTGGAAGCCCATCGAAGGCGAGCGGTCGAGCCACATCCAGACCGTATGGGACGCCTCCCATTCGCGTTCGCGCACATAAAGCCGCTTGTCGCGGGCTGACCGGCGCCAGTCCACGCCGGCCGAGGCCTCGCCCGGCATCAGCAGCCTGTATTGCCAGAAGGTCTCGCCGGGACCGGGCCTGCGGCGGCCGTGAACGCCGTTGACGAAGGCCGAGACGCGCCGGGCCTCCAGCGCGAGACGCGGCAGCCGCTGCGCAAGATCGATCGCCCGGTCGCTTGTCGCCGTGCTCGGAGTCCGCAGGCTGGGGGAGAGAACCCGGGAGGTCGCCATGTGCCAGAAAGATCCGCCGGAGCTCACCCGATCCGTTCGATGAGGCGATCGATGATGCCGGACACCGTTTCGCCCTCCGCACGGGCCGCGAAGGTCAGCGCGATGCGATGCTTGAGCACCGCCGGCGCCAGCGCCACGACATCATCGACCGACGGCGCCAGCCGGCCCTGCAGGAGCGCGCGCGCGCGCACCGCAAGCGCCAGCGACTGGCTGGCGCGCGGACCTGCGCCCCAGGCGAGACGGGCTGCCAGCGACGACCCCGACGAGTCGGGGCGAGCCGCGCGCACCACGTCGAGGATCGCCTCCACCACGCTCTCGCCGACCGGCAGGCGTCGCACCAGCTGCTGCGCCGCCAGGAGCTGGTCGACCGTCATCGCCGCCTTCGGTTTCTCTTCCATGAGCCCGGTGGTCTCGACGAGGACGCGCCGTTCGCTGTCGCGGTCGGGATAGGTCACGTCGATCTGCATCAGGAAGCGGTCGAGCTGCGCTTCGGGCAGCGGATAGGTTCCCTCCTGTTCGATCGGGTTCTGCGTCGCCAGCACGTGGAACGGCTTTGGCAGGTCATGGCGCTCGCCGGCGACGGTGACGTGATGTTCCTGCATCGCCTGCAGCAGAGCGGACTGGGTTCGGGGGCTGGCGCGGTTGATCTCGTCCGCCATCAGCAGCTGGGTGAAGATCGGGCCCTTGACGAAGCGGAAGGCACGCTTGCCGTCCGGGCTCTCCTCGAGCACCTCGGCGCCGAGGATGTCGGAGGGCATCAGGTCGGGTGTGAACTGCACGCGTCGGGCGCTGAGCCCCAGCACGGTTCCCATCGTCTCGACAAGGCGGGTCTTCGCCAGGCCGGGCAGTCCGACCAGCAGGCCATGCCCTCCCGACAGCACCGTGATCAGCGCCAGATCCACCACGTCCCCCTGCCCGAAGATCGCCTTGCCGATCTCCGAGCGCGCCCTGTCGACCGTGGCGAGCGCTTCATCGACGGCGAGGGCCTTGTCCGGTTGGGCGATGTCGATCTCGGCGGTCACGGTCATCAACGGCTCCTCGACAAGGGGGCGCCGTCGGCCTGGGCCGGACGGCTCTGGGGATTTCTCGCGGCCCGCGCGCAAGACGATCGCGCGGGCCGATAACCGATGAGGGTCACGACTTGCGACGCGTTAGGCAAGAGGCATTCCAGTCGCAGTCAGGACCGCAACGATGGCCGATCTGCCGCCCGCTCCCCTTCGCACAAGGCCATCTGCGCCGGGCCCGGTCAGGAGCTTGTCGACTGGTCTGCGCACGCGCCTGCCTCCCGGAAAGCCCACCACGCTGCCTGACGAGACGACAGCCCGGGCCTTTCGATCATGTGTTCTGCTTTCCATCTAGGCTGAAAGATGAGCAAGTCGATGCCGCGCAGCCCGCATTCGGCGTTCACAATGGCGAGACGACGCAGGCCGGTCGGAGGGAGGGGCGATGTCGGAAACCTTGATGCAACTGATGCGCGCGCTCGGCGCGGCCGACAGCGAACGTCAATCGCCCCCACTCCCGCCTGTCGAGCGCTGGGACCCGCCCGATTGCGGCCCCATCGACATCCGCATCGCCGCCGATGGCACATGGTACCACGAGGGCCGACCGATTCGGCGCGCCCCGCTGGTCAGGCTGTTTTCATCCGTGCTGCGGCGCGAGGGCGACGACTATTTTCTGGTCACCCCGGTCGAGAAGCTGCGTATCGTCGTCGAGGATGCGCCGTTCCAGGCGGTCGCCTTGGCCGCGACACGGGATGCGGCGCGGCGGACCCTTGTCGTGCGGACCAATGTCGATGACGTTGTGGAGGTCGGTGCGGAGCATCCGCTGCGCTTCGAGATCGATGCCGATGGCGGCTTCAAGCCCTATGTGCTTGTCCGCCGTAACCTGTGGGCGCGCTTCACCCGCGCGCTGACCTACGATCTGGTGGAGATGGCCGAGACTGCCGAACACGAGGGGGCCACCTGGCTTGGCCTGCATGCGGGCGGCCTGTTCCATCCGATTTCGCCGGCTGATGTCGCGTGGGATGGGCAGGGTGCGGCTGCCGATCAGGCCGGTCGGTCATGAGCACGCTGCTGGATCGCCCGGCCTGGCACGCGCGCGCCTGGCCGCCATCGCGTGTCGCCGCGCTGGCCGACCTTGCCCTGCGCGCCGACCCGCCCCGGTGCGGGGACATGATCGCCCGGCCGCGTTCCGATTTCGATCTCGACGGCGATGCGGCGGAGCGTACGGCATCCATCGACGAGAAGGCGCTGGCACCGGCTGCCGTGCTGGTTCCCGTGATTGCGCATCGGACGGGGGCGACGCTCCTGTTCACGCAGCGCGCCGCGAGGCTGCGGGCGCATGCGGCGCAGATCGCCTTCCCCGGTGGTCGGATCGACCAGACGGATGCCGGACCATTGCAGGCGGCGCTGCGCGAGGCGCGGGAGGAGGTGGGGCTCGATCCTTCCAGTGTCACGCCGCTCGGCTATCTCGATGCGTATCTGACCAGCACCGGCTATCGCATCACGCCCGTCGTCGCGCTGGTGGAGCCCGGGGCGGCGTTGGAGCTTAACCCTGCGGAAGTCGATGAGGTGTTCGAGGCTCCGTTCGGCTTCTTCATGGACGCGGCGCATCACCAGCGTCATGGCCGGGCCTGGCAGGGACGCTGGCGCAGCTTCTACGCCATGCCGTGGGGGCATCGCTATATCTGGGGTGCCACGGCGGGCATCCTGAGAAACCTGCACGACCGCTTCGCCGCCGCTGCGGACAGGGATTGAGTTGATGCTCCGCGGACTGATCGAGGAAATCCTGCTCTTCCTGACACCTTTCGTGCTGTTCGCCCTGTGGCTGGGCGTGACACGGCGCAATCCGCTCGACGTGGCGCACTGGAGCGGCGTGCGCTTCGCCTTGACGGTGACGGGGCTGCTTCTCGCCATCGGTTCCTTCCTGCTGGCTTGGGCGCTCGCCCCACGCGAGCGGGGCGTCTACATCCCGCCGAGCTTCGTCGATGGCGAATTGAGGCCGGGGCGTTTCAGCGACCGGCCGTGACGGATCGTGCCGTGACCGCCGCCGCATCCTCCGCTCCGCTGCCGCCGCTCGACCTGTCGGCCGCGCGAGCCCTGTTCTCCGAACCGGGTGTTGAGCGGCTGATGGCGCTCCTCAACGGCGACGGCGCCGAGACGCGGATCGTCGGCGGCGCCGTGCGCAACGCGCTGATTGGGCGCCCCATCACCGATATCGATTTCGCCACGACGCTGTTGCCCGATCAGGTGGCGGCGCGGGCGAGGGCGGCCGGGTTGCGCGCCATCCCCACCGGCATCGAGCACGGCACGCTGACGCTGCTCAACGAGGGGCGCAGCTTCGAGGTCACGACGCTGCGACGCGACGTCTCGACCGACGGCCGGCGGGCAACGGTCGCCTTCACCACGAGTTTCGTCGAGGATGCGGCGAGACGCGACTTCACCATCAACCAGCTGATGCTGGATCGCTACGGTGTGGTTCATGATTCAGCCGATGGCCTTGCCGATCTGGCCAGGCGCAAGGTGCGCTTCATCGGCGATGCAGAGCGGCGGATCCGCGAGGACTATCTGCGCATCCTGCGCTTCTTCCGCTTTTCGGCCCAGTATGGCGAGGGCCCGCTCGATGCGGCGGGGCTTGCCGCTTGCGTCGGATTGAAGGCCGGCCTCGGGCAGTTGTCTCGCGAGCGCATCTGGGCGGAGCTGGCAAGGCTGCTGGTCGCGCCACGCGCTGTCGAGGTGATGGCGAGCGTGACGGATCGCTCTGTCTGGGCCGAGATCGCGGATCGGCCTGCCGATCTCGCCGCCATGGCCGCCTGCATCGCGATCTGGCCCGACGCCGACGCGATGACGCGGCTTGCCGCGCTGGCGCTTCGCCATCCTGCCGATCCGGAAGCGTTCACCCGTCGCTTCCGCCTCTCCGGCGTCGAGCGCGCCCGGCTCGTGTCGGCGGCTGCTGCGCGCGACGTGCTCCGATCTGCCGCCCGGATCGACGGACAGGCGGTCCGCGTCGCTGCTTTTCGTTACGGCGCGGAGGCGGCACGCGCCGCCCTGTCCCCCCTGGCCGTCCAGCTACGCCCTACCCAGGCCCGGACATTGGCTGAACGGACAGCGCCCCGCACCCCTTTGCGCTCGCCCCGACGCCCCAAGCCCGGCCTTCCGCCCGGGACCC
>CAZDUL010000139.1:0-4748 GCA_964508635.1 uncultured Allobosea sp.
CCGCAAACCTCGCCCGCCCGCCGCGTGGCGGCGACACGGATCAGATCCGCGCCGCCTTCGCCGGAGAAGGCGATATTGCGGTCGCGAACACCTACTACTTCGGCAACATCCTGCGCGGCAATGCAGCGGCCGACCGTCCACTGATCGAGAAGATCGGCGTGTTCTTTCCCAACCAGGCGGACCGCGGAACCCACGTCAACATCTCGGGCGCCGGCATGGTGAAGACCGCGCGAAACCGCGAGGCCGCCGTGCAGTTCCTCAACTTCCTCGCCTCCGATGCGGCGCAACGCCACTTCTCGGAGAGCAACAGCGAGTATCCGGTCGTGGCAGGGATCGATCCGCCGGCCCGGCTTGCGGCTCTCGGCACCTTCAGGCAGGACCAGCTCAACGCTGCGGTGTTCGCAGCCAACAATGCTCAGGCGCTTCAGATCATGGATCGCGCCGGCTGGAAGTGATCCGGAACCGTCCAGGACATGAACCGCATGCCTGCGCCGCCTGACGGCGGCGCACTCTTATCCCGCCTCGACAGGATCGGCCCGCGGCGCCGGATCGGGCCTTTTGCCCGCCCCTGCGCCATGCGGTTCAATGGCGTTCAGATCGCTGCGCTCGTGATGGCAGGCGTCGTGCTGTTGCCGATCGTGGCGGTGACAGCCTCGCTGTTCGGCCCCTATGGCGACGCGCTGCGGCACCTGGCGCGGACCATTCTGACCGAGGTCGTCGTCAACACGCTGCTGCTCGGCCTGCTCGTGGGGCTTGGCGTGGCGCTGGTCGGCGTCGGTGCGGCCTGGCTTGTGGCGGCGTGTCGGTTTCCCGGCTCGCGCGCGCTCGAATGGCTGCTGATCCTGCCGCTGGCGATGCCGGCCTACATCATCGGCTACGCCTACGCCGAGCTGACGGCGTTCGCCGGCCCGCTGCAGGGCGCCCTGCGCGCGGCCTTTGGCTGGAGCCGGGGGGACTACTGGTTTCCGGAGATGCGCGGCTTGAGCGGCGCGGCCGTGATGTTCACGCTGGTGCTCTACCCTTACGTCTACATCCTGGCGCGCACGGCCTTCCTCGAGCAATCGGCCTGCATTGTCGATGCCGCCAAGGCGCTGGGGGCCACGCCGGCGGAGTCCTTCCGCCGCATCGCGCTGCCCATGGCGCGGCCGGCCATCGTGGCCGGAGTCGCACTGGCGCTGATGGAAACGCTCGCGGATTTCGCGACGGTTCAGTATTTCGGCGTGCTGACATTCACCACCGTGATCTTTCGCACCTGGTTCGGCATGGGCGATCCTGTCGCCGCCGCCCAGCTGGCCTCCATGCTGCTGCTCTTCGTGCTGGCGCTGCTGGCGATCGAGCAGCACTCGCGCTCCGGGCGACGCTTCGCGCGCACCAGCCGCCGGGCACGGGCGATTTCGCCCTACAGGCTGAAGGGCCCATGGGCGGCACTGGCCCTTGGGGCCTGCGCGTTGCCGGTGCTGCTTGGCTTCGTCGTGCCCGTCGCGGTCTTCATCCAGATGCAGCTCACGGACGGCGACCCGGTCTTCGGCGAGCGCTTCCTGACGCTGGCGCGCAACTCCATCCTGCTTTCAGCGCTCGCAGCGCTGATCATCACGGCAGCCGGTGCCGTGATGGCCTATGCGATCCGGGTCAGCCGCTCGGCGCTGACCCGCAATGCGGTGCGGATCGCCACGCTCGGCTATGCCCTGCCCGGCACCGTGATCGCGGTGGGGCTGATGATCCCTTTCGGCGTGTTCGACAACACGGTCGATGCGCTGATGCGGTCCAGCTTCGGCGTATCCACCGGGCTGCTGCTGAGCGGCACGCTCTTCGCGGTGCTGTTCGCCTACCTCGTTCGCTTCCTGGCGGTTGCCACGCAGACGATCGACGCCGGATATGCGCGGATCGGGCGCAATCTCGACGATGCGGCGCGGCTGCTCGGCGCGTCGGCGCGCGAGGTCGTGCAGGCCATCCACCGTCCGCTGCTGTCGCGTTCCCTCCTGACCGCGGCGGCGCTGGTCTTTGTCGATGTGATGAAGGAGTTGCCCGCGACGCTGCTGGTCAGGCCGTTCAACTTCGACACGCTGGCGGTGAGGGTCTTCAGCCTCGCCTCCGATGAGCGCCTGACGCAGGCCTCGACGGCTGCCCTGGCCATCGTTGCGATCGGGCTCATCCCGGTCGTGCTGCTCGCGCGGGCGACGCGATCCGGCGAGGTGTGAGGCCCGCCGGACCCGCCCCGCCCCGGGGTCACGCGGCCTTTGCAGCCGGCGCGACAGAGAAATCCGCCTCGGTCTTGGCCTTCACCTCGTCGAGGGTCACGCCGTCGGCCAGCTCGATCAACGTCAGACCGCCCTTCTTCTTGTCGACGTCGAACACGGCGAGATCGGTGATCACCAGATCGACCACGCGGGCGCCGGTCAGGGGCAGCGTGCAGGCCTTCAAAAGCTTCGACTCGCCCTTGGCCTCGTGCTCCATGACCACGACGACGCGCTTGACGCCGGCGACCAAGTCCATGGCGCCGCCCATCCCCTTCACCATCTTGCCGGGGATCATCCAGTTGGCGAGGTCGCCGTTCTGCGACACCTGCATGGCACCAAGGATCGACAGGTCGATGTGACCGCCACGGATCATGGCGAAGGAGTCGGACGAAGAGAAATAGCTCGTCGTCGGCAGTTCGGTGATGGTCTGCTTGCCGGCGTTGATGAGGTCAGCGTCCTCCTCGCCCTCGAACGGGAACGGCCCCATGCCGAGCATGCCGTTCTCGCTCTGGAGCTGGACCGTCATGCCGGGAGGAATGAAGTTCGAAACCAGCGTCGGGATGCCGATGCCGAGGTTGACGTAGAAACCATCCTGAAGTTCGCGTGCGGCGCGCTGCGCCATCTGCTCACGGGACCAGGCCATGGGTGTTTCTCCTGCAGAAGGGCTTCAGGCGGCCTCGCGCTTGCGCACGGTGCGCTGTTCGATGTGCTTGGCGGCATTGGGAACGTGAACAATCCGCTTCACGTAGATGCCGGGCGTGTGGACGTGGTCGGGATCGATCATGCCCGGCTGCACGAGGCGCTCGACCTCGGCCACCGTGACCTTCGCCGCGGTCGCCATCATCGGATTGAAGTTGCGGGCCGTCTTTCTATACACGAGGTTGCCTTCGGTATCGCCGGTGTGGGCATGCACGATCGCCAGATCGGCGAACAGGCTGCGCTCCATCACATAGGTTGCGCCGTCGAACTCGCGGACCTCCTTGCCCTCCGCGACAGCCGTCCCGACGCCCGTCTTCGTGAAGAAGGCCGGGATACCAGCGCCGCCGGCACGGATGCGCTCGGCCAGCGTGCCCTGCGGGTTGAACTCGATCTGCAACTCGCCAGCGAGATATTGCTGGGCGAACAGCTTGTTCTCGCCCACATACGAGGAGATCATCTTCCGCACCTGGCGGGTCTCCAGCAGGACGCCCAGCCCGAGGCCATCGACGCCTGCATTGTTCGAAACGATCGTCAGGCCCTTCACGCCGCTCTCGCGAATGGCCCAGATGAGGCTCTCGGGGATGCCGCACAGGCCGAAGCCCCCGGCCATGACCATCATGTCGTCCCTCAGAAGTCCGGCGAGGGCGGCACCCGCGCTTTCATAGACCTTGCCCATGGTGTTCCCGTGGTCCTGTTCTGCGGTGCGCGCATCGCGCAACGCTCCCTCTCCCCTGCGGCATCACTTGCGCCCCGGTTTGCGGTTGTCAACAACCCGAGCGACGCCCGCAAGCCAGCTCGCGATCGCGCCATCCCGAGGCGAATGATGGCGGCGCTCGCCGGGATCGCGCCCGTCTCGACTTCGCCATCAGCCATCGCTATCTCTCCTGCCAGTCGAACAGCCGGCGCAACATGGCCGTCGGTCGGTCTCGATGGACATGCTATTCGGACATGCGCCGGCCGTGATGGGCACGCCGGCCTGTTCCGGCCTTGAGGACACTGCGCTTGGCCCCCGCTCGACGCTGGCGAGTCCTTGGTCTTGCCGTGCTGCTCGTTGGTATCGCTGCCGCAGCGCAGCCATGGCGGATCGCCGAAGAGGCGGTCCGGGCGCATGTGCTTGCCCGTCTGTCTGACCAGCTCGGCATCGAGATCGCGGGCGCAGCCGACGGTGCGGTCGCCTTGCTGCCGACACCGCGCATCATTGCGAACGATGTTCGAGCCCTTCTTGCGGGCGATCAGGTGGAGGTGGCGGTCCCGCGGCTACGGGCAGACGTAAAGCTGCTCGCGCTTCTGGCGGGGCGACTGGAGTTCGACCGGCTCACACTCGTGACACCGCAGATCACGCTGCGCGATGGGGAGGCGATCAGCGATCCCCTGGATCTGGTGACGGACGTGACATTATCCACTGCCCGGGCGACACCGCGCATTGTCATCGAAAATGGCTCGCTGTTCGTGCGCTCCGGCCCCGGCATCCTGACCTCAGCGCGGGAGATGAGGGTCGATATCGGAGAGCGCGATGCCGGAGACGCGTTCGAAGTGTCCGGAAATCTGGTGTGGCGCGGCGAGCGGCTGGACTTCGCGGTCGCAACGGATTCCGTCGCCCGCCATGTCACGCCGATGGCCACAATTCGGTCAGGACCGGTCAATCTCGATTTCAAGGCGACACGGCGCGAGGCCGGCGCCCAACCGGGCGTCGCATTGACCGGCCATCTCGAACTGGTCACACCATCGTTGTCACGCCTCGGTGCATGGCTGGCATCCGGGTCGCCCATGCTCCTGCCGCTCGGGGCCACAGCGCTGCGCGGGCCTGTGACG
>CAZDUL010000140.1:0-8516 GCA_964508635.1 uncultured Allobosea sp.
CCCCTGTACTCGGCCGCTGGACGGGGCCCCCCCAGCGATCTGCCCCGCGAGGACGCCCTGGCCGAGCTCGAATACGACCTCCCCGTGCTGAGGGGGCTCGGCGTCCCCCCGGCACCCGCATTCCGTGGCCGCGTCCGGGAACAGTGACGGCGCCCGCTGGACGGGTTGCCGCCCTCCAGCCAGCCGCGGATCAGGGTATGCCCGAGCGCGATCGGCGTCGCAGCCCGCAGCCCCCCCGGCTGCCGGCGCTCGATCATGGCGCGCGCTTCGTCGCGGGTGAACCAGCGCGCATCCTCCAGCTCGGCCCGGTCGATCGCGATCGCGTCGCCGATCGCCTGCGCGAGGCAGCCGATCATCAGCGAGGACGGGAACGGCCAGGGCTGCGAAGCGACGTAATCCACCTGACCGACGCCGAGGCCCGTCTCCTCGAAGGTTTCGCGCCGCACGGCGTCCTCCAGCGTTTCCCCCGGCTCGATGAAGCCGGCGATGGCCGAATACATGCCCGGCGGAAAACGCGGCTGGCGGGCCAGCAGGCAACGCTCGCCATGGCAGGGATCGACCTGCGGCACCAGCATGATCGCGACCGGATCCGTGCGCGGAAAATGCTGGGCCCCGCACGCCGCGCAGCCGCGCCGCCAGCCGCCGAGCTGGCTCGCCGTGGGTGCGCCGCACTGGGCGCAGAAGCGATGCCGCGCGTGCCAGTCCGTCAGCGCCTTGGCTGTCCCCACCGCCGCAAGGTCGCGGGCCGTCAGCAGCCCCTGCAGGGCGAGAGAGCGCAGATCGAGCACGATCGCGTCGGAAGCCTTCAGCGCCTCCTCCGCCGCGGGATCGAGCCTGACGCCGAACAGTCCCGCGCCGTCCTCGACGCCGAGAAACACCTCCTCCGCGACGGTATGGCGTGCGAAAGCTGCGGCGTCGAACCAGGCCGCGAACGCTTCGCCATCGCGCCGAAGCGCCGGCTTCTCCGCCGCCAGCACGATGAAGCGCGCACGCGCGTCGGTGCGCAGGGCGGCGCGCGCCGCCTCATCCTCGCGCAGCGCGGCGGCCCGGTCGACGCGTCCACCAGCGAAGCCGATGCGCGCCGACCATTCCGGTGGGACGACGGCTGGTTGAGTCCTCTTGTTCATCGGCCAGACCTCACGGTTGCAAGGCCTGCCGCAGCCGCAGCACGGCGGCATCGTTCGGGGCGTAGGGGGTCGGATCCCCCAGTCCCCAGACCGGCTTCGGCCAGGCGGCGTCGCCGCGCCGGCGCGCGATGACGTGAACATGCAGCTGCGCCACCATGTTGCCGAGCGCTGCGATGTTCAGCTTGTCGCAGGCCGTGACCTTCCGCAACGCGCGCGCCGCCCGGTCGATCTCGGCGCTGAGCGCAGCGCGGGCCGCCTCCGGCAGATCGACGATCTCGACCGCGCCGGCGATGCGCGGCACGAGGATCAGCCAGGGGAAGCGGCTGTCATTGGCCAGAAGCACGCGACACAACGGCCAATCGGTCAGCACCAGGGTGTCGGCGTCGAGGCGGGGATCAAGGACGAAATCGGTCATGGGGCGCTGCAGGGCAAGGAAGGCTGGGGGCGCAAGTCGCGCCTGTCGCACCGTGGCCGCATTCGCGTCGGTTGTCGAAGGAATTCGGGCCGAACATTGACGCCTGCCCCGAAGCGCGCCAGCTTTCGTTGAAAGTCCCCGAAAGGCCGGAGCGCCCCCGCGCATGACCGCCGCATGACGACGCAGAACCGTTCCACGCATATCCGTCTGACCTCCCACCCCGAGCCGGGTGCCGCGACGCACCGGTTTCCCATCCGCTGGGATGCCCCCGATGCCCGCTCGCGGGGGCCCGTGATCGGCGCGACCACCAACCCGGCCGACCGCAACGTGATCGGCGCCTATGGCGGGGCCTATTCGCTGTATCGCGCGCTGGCGATCTCGGCGCGCGCGCTCAACCCGTCGGCCCGCCCCGACCTGACCAACACGCATCCGACTGCCGAGATCGGGCCGCACCCGCAGTGGAGCACACCCGGCAAGATCGTTTCGCTCGACCCGTGGGGCCATCGGGTGGCCCAGGATTTCGCCAGCGAGATCGCGGAAGGAATCGACATTCGCCCGACCATCGCGATCACCAGGGCGCGCCTCAACCTGCCGGAGATCCTTGCTGCGATGGCCGCGCATCGGCTCGCGGCGGACGGGCGCATCCTGCACGCATCCGGGGACATTTCCGTCACCAAGATCGCGATCGACCCGGTCTGGTGGCTGCCGGGCGTGGCGGAGCGGTTCGGAACCAGCGAGAAGGAGCTGCGCCGCACCCTGTTCGAGCAGACTGGCGGCATGTTCACCGAGCTTGTGACACGGCCGGACATGAAGGTTTTCCTGCCGCCGATCGGTTCGACGACAGCCTACATCATCGGCGACCCGGCCGATCTGGCGAATCCGCGCAAGCGGCTCGCCTGTCGCGTGCACGATGAGTGCAATGGCTCCGACGTGTTCGGGTCGGATATCTGCACCTGCCGCCCCTACCTCATCCACGGCATCGAGGAGGCGGTGGTGGAGGCGCAGAAGGGCGGCGTCGGGTTGATCGTCTACAACCGCAAGGAAGGCCGCGCGCTCGGCGAGGTGACGAAGTTTCTCGTCTACAACGCCCGCAAGCGCCAGCAAGGCGGGGACTCCGCCGCCACCTATTTCGAGCGCACCGAATGCGTGGCCGGCGTGCAGGATGCCCGTTTCCAGCAGCTCATGCCCGACGTGCTGCACTGGCTCGGCGTAACGAAGATCGACCGGCTGTTGTCGATGTCGAACATGAAATACGACGCCATGGTCAATTCCGGCATCGAGATCGGCGAGCGCGTGCCGATCCCGCCGGAACTCATCCCGCCGGATGCTTCGGTCGAGATCGAGGCCAAGAAGGCCGCCGGCTACTATTCACCCGATGGCGCGCCGGGCGACAACGCGCTGAAAAGCACCGTCGGCCGCGATCTCGACCGGTTCTGACCGCGGCATGACCACGCCCGATATCCGCTCCGCCGCCTTCGTGCGCGCTTCGGCCGAGGCCATGCTGGCGGCCGCCCGCGCCGGCCGGCTGTCCCGGCTCGCCCTCGACGAAGGCCGCCTCGACGCGGTCGCCGACTATGTGGTCGAGACGACGCGGGCGAACTACCCCACGCTCGATATTCCCTTCCACGCCCGCTGGCGGCATTTCCGCGCCGATGGCCGCGATCTCTGGGCCGAGCTCGACTCCATGACCGCGTGGGCCGACGCGCGCGAGCGGCTGAAGGCTGCCTATGATCTGGTCATCGTCTCGGTGCTGCTCGATGCGGGCGCAGGCATGGGCTGGCGCTTCGTCGAGCCGATCACCCGGATGGTTGCCAGCAAGTCGGAAGGACTCGGCCTCGCCTCCTTCACCATGTTCCGGGAAGGGCTGTTTTCGGCCGATCCGGCGCGGCCGCTCAGGGTCGATGCCGCGAAGCTGTCGGCTCTCACGGTCGGCGATCTGCGCCGCGGCTTTCAGGTCCGACCGGACAATCCGCTGGTCGGTCTGGAGGGGCGGCTCGGCCTTCTGCACCGGCTGGGCGAGGAGCTGTCGCTTCAGGAGAACGACGCCGGCAACCAGCGCCCGTCGATCCTGGCCGACCGCTTCCTCGACATCGCGGCCCGCGGCCATGTCATCTCGGCCCCGCTGATGCTGCGCCATGTGCTGAGCGTGCTGGGCGGCGTCTGGCCCGAGCGCGAGGGCGCCGTGCCCGGTGCGGGCGATGCCTGGTTTCATCCGGAAGGCCTTGTCGTGGACGGCGTCGGCCCCGTCGTGGCCTTCCACAAGCTCTCGCAGTGGCTGACCTACTCCCTGATCGAGCCGCTGATCTGGACCGGCCACGCGGTCGCCGAGATCGACGGGCTGACCGGTCTGCCAGAGTATCGCAATGGCGGGCTTCTCCTCGACCTCGGCGCGCTGCGGCTCAAGGACGAGGCGGATGCGAGGCGCAAGCACGAGGTGTCCTCGCCGCTGGTAATCGAGTGGCGGGCGCTGACGGTGGCGCTGCTCGACCTGGTTGCCGAGCGCGTTCGCGCCAGACTGGGACTGAAGCCTGATCAGCTGCCGCTCGCCAAGGTGTTGGAGGGCGGCACATGGGCGGCCGGCCGGCGCATCGCCCGCGACAAGCGGGCCGATGGCGGGCCGCCATTGCAGATCGCGAGCGACGGCACCGTGTTCTAAAGGTTCGTTCAGGAAAGGCCGCCATGACCAAACCCACCGATCCCGGCGTCACCGTCGTCGATCACCCACTGGTGCAGCACAAGCTGACGCTGATGCGCCAGAAGGATCGTTCCACCAAGAGCTTCCGCCAGCTCCTCAACGAGATCGGCCTGCTGCTCTGCTACGAGATCACGCGCGACCTGCCCCTCGAGCTCATCGAGATCGAGACGCCGCTGGAGCGGATGCAGGCGCCAATCATCGCGGGCAAGAAGCTGGTCTTCGCGCCGATCCTGCGCGCCGGCGTCGGCTTCCTCGATGGCATGCTGGAGATGGTTCCGGCCGCGCGCGTCGCCCATATCGGGCTCTACCGCGACCCGGAATCGCTGCAGGCCGTTGAATACTACTTCAAGGCCCCGTCCGACATCGCCGACCGCACGGTCATCGTCATGGACCCGATGCTCGCCACCGGCAATTCGGCCATCGCCGCTGTCGACCGGCTGAAGGAGCGCAAGGTCCATGATCTGCGCTTCGTCTGCCTGCTCGCCGCGCCGGAAGGCATCGCCAAGATGCGCGACGCCCACCCCGACGTGCGCATCTGGACCGCCGCCATCGACAGCCACCTCAATGACCACGGCTACATCGTGCCGGGCCTCGGAGACGCCGGCGACCGCATGTTCGGGACGAAGTGAAGCGCGAACGAGGGGCTGTCCGGCATGCTGCCGGTCGCGGGCGACGCGCGCGTCGCGCACTCATGGGCAGGCCTTGATTTCGCGCAACTTTGGCGTGAGACATGTCGTGCATGTGTGAGGAATGATGCGATACGCAGTCCGCTTCGGCATCCTCCTGCTGGCGCTCGCCGTCGTTGATCCGCCCCCCTCCGGCGCCGCCGACATCGCCGCCGGCCGCAGGGTCGCCCGCGAGCAATGCGCCGAATGTCATGCGATCGGACGCACCGACCGCAGCCGGCGTCCGGCCGCGACGGCATTCCGTCTGATCCCGGGCCGTTATCCGGTCGAATCGCTGGAAGAGGCGTTCGGCGAAGGTATCACCGGCAGCCACAAGGGCATGCCGGACTTCCAGCTGTCCCCTGCGCAGATCGACGACCTGCTCGCCTATATCGGCAGCCTTGCACCGGCGAAGCGCTAGCAGCGCCGCGGTGCCTCGGTCGATCCGATTGTGTCATCGCACCCTTGCGAAGACAGGTCATCATGCGCACGTTGGGCGCGCGCATGATGGCGCGCCGGAGATCTTGAGAGCCGGTCCGGTCCGGCGCGGGAGGATGAGATGAACCAGGTCGTGGTGAAGTCGCCGATGCAGTATCTCGACAAGGCGGCGGGCGCCTTGCGCGATCTTGGTCTGATGCCGGCGAAGGTGGAGCCGGCGCCGATCAACGGGCTGCTGGAGCGCATCTCCGACCTCGAACCCGACAAGATCGCGCTGATTGCGCGCACGCTCGGCCAGGCGGAGGTGTTCAACGAGGTGGTGCGCGAGCAGACCTCGAAGATGGAGATCGGCGAGCGCTACCGCGCCATCACCGAGGGCTTCAACTCCATCCGCGATGACGCCAAGCGCATGGTCGACCAGCTCGGCGACGGCCGGATCGACATTCTCGAGCGCGCCTCGAATGTCTGGATGAAGCTCAGCCGCGGCGACATCGCGGACCGCTTCGACAAGATCAAGGCGATCTATCTCGAGGTGACGAAGGAGACACGCAACCAGATCGACCGCGAAGCGACGATCCTGGAGGCCTACCGCGATTTCCGCGGCGCGCTGAAGCAGGCCGAGGTGATGGCGCTGGAGGTGCTGTCGAAGGCCGACGAGAGGCTGAAGGCGGCGCAGGCTGCGCTTGCCGAGGCGTCGGCCGCGGTGGCGGGCTTCACGGGAACCGAGCCGGCCGAGCGCGCGCGCCTCGAACTGATCCGCGACGAGCACATCCGCCGCACCCAGGACGAGGACAAGCGCTACCAGATCGCCAAGGACCTCTCCGACAACCTGACCATCGCCTACAACACCTCCGAGGTGATCATGGCGAGGCTGATGCAGACGACCTCGGCCAAGGAGCGCGTCTACCAGCAGTCGGTCGCGTTCTTTTCGACCAACGACAGCGTGCTCACCGCGCTGAAGGCGTCGTTCACCGGCATGTTCGGCCTGCACGAGTCGACCGAGACGCTGAACGCCATGAAGGAGGGCATGTCCAAGTCGCTGGAGACGCTCGGCGAGATCGGAAACAGGGTCGGAGAGACGGCGATCCGCGCCGGCTACGGGCCTACGATCCGCGCCGACGCCGTCAAGGCGCTGGTCGATTCGGTTGTCAACTTCCAGGAGAAATCGGCCGAGATCATCGCCGAAATGCGCAAGCTCTCGACGCAGAACTCAGCCGAGATCCGCGACGCCGTCGAGGATGGCAAGAAGCGCATCGCGAAACTCGTCGCCGCCGGCAACACGCTGCCGCCGGCCAATGTCTGATGCTGTGCCTGATGCCGTTCCACCGTTGAAGGCCCGGGGCTGATGTCCGACACGGCAGCCGCAGCGCCGCAAGCCCGCGGCAAGCTCGACGACCTGATGCTTGCGATGGACGTGGTCGACACGCTGCGTCATCGCGAGGACCTGGTTGCGCGCGAACTCAACGATGCGGGCAAGGAGGAGGCGCTGCTGAAGCAGCTGCGCGAGATCTATCGCCAGCAGGGCATCGTCGTCCCGGACCGCATCCTGAAGGAGGGCGTGCAGGCGCTGCGCGAGCAGCGCTTCGTTTACACCCCGCCCGGACCGGGGCTGAAGCGCACCCTCGCCGAGCTTTACGTCAACCGCAGCCGCTACGGAAAGCGGCTGGTGCGCGTGCTGGTGGCGCTGGGCGTTGCGCTCGGGGCCTATCAGGTCTTCTTCGCATGGCCGGAGCGGCAGGAGCGTGAGCAGACCCGCATCGAGCTCACCGAGACACTGCCGCGGCAGATCGCAACGGTGCATGCCGACATCACCGGCATGACGAGCGAGGCCGCTGCCCTGCAACGCGCGGCCGCCCTGAAATCCGATGGCGAACGGGCCTTGCGCGATGGCGACCTGCCGGCGGCGCGCAAGGCGGCGGCCGACCTCTCCGCGCTCAGAACGGAACTGTCCCAGGAATATGTGCTCACCATCGTCTCGCGGCCCGGTGCGGACACCGGCGTCTGGCGACGCCCGCCGCGCAACCCGTTCGGGCGCAACTATTATCTCATCGTCGAGGCGATCGCGCCCGACGGACGCCGGCTGTCCTTGCCGATCCGCAACGAGGAGACGGGCGAGACCCAGACCGTCTCGATGTTCGGCGTGCGTGTGCCGCAGGAGATGTATGAGCGCGTCGCCCAGGACAAGCGCGACGACGGCATCGTGCAGTTCAACCGCTTCGCCGTGAAGCGGCGCGGCACGCTGGCGCTCGATTACCTCATGCCCTTCGAGGGCGGGATGATCACGGCGTGGTGACGGCGATGTGGACCGGACGGCAGGCACTGGCTGAGCTCGATGGCGCGGTCGCGCGGCTGCACCGCGAGGAAAGCGGGCTCGATCGGGCGCTGCAATCGGCCATGGAGACACTCGAGGCCGAGCGCCGGCAACGCAACGCCGTGCTGACCGAACTTGCGAGGGTGAAGCTCGACGAACTCGCCGCCGGGCGGCTGACCACGGGACTCGATTCGGCAGAGCGCCGCGCGCTGGACCTGATCCGCCAGCACCGCGACGCGCTCGCGCGCAATGCCGCGGAGCGCGACAAGGCCGTCGAGGCCGTGGCCGACGCCGAAGAGCGCCAGCGCAAGGCGGCGGCGGCGGTGGAATCGGCATTGGCCGAGGTGGAGGCGCAGCGCGCCCGCACCGACAGCGCGCTGGCCGCCGACCCGAAGGTGGCGCAAGCGCGCGCGAAGCTCGCCGAGGTCAGCGCGGTGGCTGAAGAAGCCCGGCGCAAGGCCGAACAGAACATGGCCGAGCTGGCAGCCAAGAAGGCGCCCTACGACGCCGACCCGCTCTTCCGCTATCTCTGGGATCGCGGCTTCGGCACATCGGCCTACGCCCATTCCGGGCTGACGCGCCTGCTCGATCGATGGGTGGCCCGGTTCATCGGCTTCAGCGAAATCCGCGCCAACTACCACATGCTCACCGAGATCCCGCAGCGCCTGAAGGAGCCCGCCGAGGCACAAGGGGCCATGGTCGAGGTCTATCGCGAGGCGCTCACGCAGCTCGAGGCGCAAGGGCTGACCCGCGACGGCATGCCGAAGCTGGTGGCGCGTCCGGCCTCCGCCCCCGCCGCGCTGGCCGCGGCCGACAAGGGCCTGGACCAGGCTCGCCAGCCGCTGGCTGCTGCCGAGCCCCAGCG